>JANPJN010000186.1:0-3030 GCA_031425515.1 Acidobacteriota bacterium
CTCGGAGGGCTGCACATCATCGCGACCGAGCGGCACGAGGCGCGCCGGATCGACAACCAGCTCCGCGGCCGCGCCGGCCGGCAGGGGGATCCGGGTTCCTCGCGTTTCTACCTCTCGCTCGAGGACGACCTCATGCGGATCTTCGGATCCGACCGCATCGCCGGCCTCATGCAGCGGCTCGGCATGGAAGAAGGAGTCCCCATCGAGCACAAGATGGTGACCAACGCCATCGCGCGCGCGCAGAAGCAGGTCGAGGCGCAGAACTTCGCCGTCCGCAAGCACCTGCTCGAATACGACGACGTGATGAACAAGCAGCGCGAGAGCATCTATGCCCTGCGCCGCGAACTGCTCGAAGGGCACATCCACATCACCGACGAGGAGTCGGTCGAGAGCCGGGAGTATCTCCTCACGCTCGCCGAGGAACTGCTCGACAGCACGGTCCAGACGTACACCGGCGACCAGGTCGATCCCGAAGAGCGCGACATCGACGCACTCCTGCTCGCCGTCGGCGAAATCTACGGCATCGAGTCGGCTGATCTCGGCGGCGTGGATCTCGAAGGGCTCAAGCCCGAGGAGATCACCGACGCGCTCTGGGCGCCCATCCTCCAGAAGTACGAGGCGAAGGAGGGGCTCGTGCCCGCCGACATCCTCCGGCGCGTGGAGCGCGACATCATGCTCCAGATCGTGGACGCGCAGTGGAAGGATCACCTGTACAGCCTCGATCACCTCAAGGAGGGTATCGGCCTGCGCGGCTACGGCCAGCGCGACCCTCTGGTCGAGTACAAGAAGGAAAGCTTCGCGCTCTTCTCGGCGATGAAGGACCGCGTCGAGGAAGAGATGGTCCGCTACCTGTGGAGGCTCACACCAGTCGTGGGCGACGGGCCGGAGCAGGCGCCTATCCGTCCCGTGCCGCCCCGGCGTCCGCCGCAGCAGATCACGCTGAACTCGCCGTCGGCTGCCGCCGCGTCGCCGTTCGGAGCGCTCGGCGGGGGGGCACCCAGGCCCGCGACGCCGTCCGCCCCTCCCGCGCCTCCCCGTCCCGCCCGCACGGGCGGAGACGATGTGGTCCGGCAGGTGAAGCGGGATGAGCCGAAGGTGGGCCGCAACGATGCGTGCCCGTGCGGCAGCGGCAAGAAATACAAGAAGTGCCATGGGGCGCAGTAGTCGTCATTCTCCAGAGGCCTTCCCATGGAAACGCGAACCGACGTCCTGAACTCCGACCAGATCGCCATCGGCCTCTCCACCGCCCTCACCTTCGACGATGTGCTGCTCGTGCCGCGCCATTCGCAGGTGCTGCCGAGCGCCGTGGATGTGGGGTCGTGGGTCACGCGCAACATCCGCGTGAACGTCCCGCTCCTCAGCGCGGCCATGGACACCGTGACCGAGTCACGGCTCGCGATCGCGATGGCGCAGCAGGGGGGCATCGGCATCATCCACAAGAACCTCTCGATCGAGGAGCAGGCCTCGGAGGTCGATCGCGTGAAGCGCTCCGAGAGCGGGATGATCGTCAACCCAATTACGCTCTCCCCTTCCAACCGCATCTACGAAGCGCTCGACCTGATGCAGAAGTACCGCATCTCGGGCGTGCCCATCACCGCAGACGGCAGCAAGGAAGGCAAGCTGGTCGGCATCCTGACCAACCGGGACCTGCGCTTCGAGACGAATCTCGATCGGCCGATTGCCGACATCATGACGCGCGATCCGCTCTTCACCGTGCCGGTCGGGACGACGCTGGAGCAGGCGCGGGAGTTCCTGCACCGGCACAAGGTCGAAAAGCTGCTGGTCGTGGACGACCGCTACATGCTGAAGGGGCTCATCACCGTCAAGGACATCCAGAAGCTGGTGAAGTATCCGACGGCGTGCAAGGACAACCTCGGACGGCTGCGCGTCGGCGCCGCCGTGGGCACGGGGAAGGACGCGATGGCGCGGGCCGAAGCGCTGGCCGCGGCGCACGTGGACGTGCTGGTGGTCGATACCGCGCACGGGCACTCGCAGGGCGTGCTCGACGTGATCCGGAAGATCCGTCGCCAGTTCACGGATGTGGATCTGATTGCCGGCAACATCGCGACGGCCGAGGCCGCCGAGGCGCTCATCGATCTGGGCGTCGATGCCATCAAGGTCGGCATCGGGGCCGGATCGATCTGCACGACGCGTGTCGTGGCGGGGATTGGCGTGCCGATGATTACCGCCATTGCCGATTGCGCACGCGCCGCCGCGCGGCACAAGGTGCCGGTCATTGCCGACGGCGGCATCCGCTATTCAGGCGACATCACGAAGGCCGTGGCCGTCGGCGCGTCGTGCTGCATGGTCGGGAGCCTCTTTGCCGGCACCGACGAAAGCCCCGGCGAGATGATTCTGTATCAGGGGCGGAGCTTCAAGGAGTACCGCGGGATGGGGTCGCTCGGCGCCATGCGGCGCGGCAGCCGTGACCGCTACTTCCAGGACGAGTTCGACCTCGACGCCTCGGCCGAGTCCGGCGAGAAGCTCGTGCCCGAGGGCATCGAAGGGCGTGTCGCCCACAAGGGCAGCGTGGCCGGCATGATCCACCAGCTGGTCGGCGGCCTGCGCGCCGGCATGGGCTACTGCGGCAGCCCCGACATTCCGTCGCTCCAGCGCGACGCCAAGTTGATCCGCGTGACCCCGGCCGGACATCGCGAAGGCCACGTGCACGACGTCATCATCACGAAGGAAGCGCCGAACTACCGCGTCGAGTAGGGCCGCCTACTCCGCCGTCACGGGGTCGATGATCGTCCGCACCTGGGATACGCTGTTCGCCGGAAACCCTCCCTGCCGCGCGTGCTCACGGACGGCGTCCGCGTCAGGCGCGAGGTAGACGCAATAGATCTTGTCGTCGGTCACGTAGCTCTGGACCCACTGCACCGCGGGCAGCCCCTCCAGGACGGCGCACGACTTCTGCGAGATCCCCTGGAGCTCGGCCGCCGAAAGCTTGCCGGCACCTGGAATTTCCCGCTCGATCACGAACTTCGGCATCGATCCCTCCTGTTGGATGGCCATCCTATGTCCCATCGC
>JANPJN010000187.1:0-2203 GCA_031425515.1 Acidobacteriota bacterium
CAGCCGAGGACGAAGCCATTCTTGAAGAAGGGAGGGGCGGCGCGGGTCTCGATAATCATGGGGCTGAGCCTGTTTCCCTGCCATTCTCGCATTTCAGAGTGAGGTGAGAATGCAGACCTTTCATGAAGCCCGTCGCGTCCAGACCAGCCTGCTGTCCGGTATCGAGAAACGGTGCCTGATCTGGCTGGCGGAGCGCCTGCCCGCGCGAGTTCACTCGGACCACCTGACCCTCCTGGCGGGCCTGTCGATGCTTGGCGCTGGTCTGGGCTACTGGCAGGGATCGCCTGTCGCCCTGATGGGATGCGTGGCGCTGCTGGCCGCGAACTGGTTCGGCGACAGCCTGGACGGCACCCTGGCGCGGGTGCGGCGGCACGAGCGGCCCCGCTACGGCTATTACGTGGACCATGTGCTCGATGCGGTCGGCATCCTGTTCATCTTCGGCGGGCTCGTGCTCGGGGGGCACATGAGCCCTGGTCTCGGCGCCGGTTTCCTTCTTGCGTATTACCTCGTGACGATCGAAGTGGCGCTGGCGACGCATGCCGTCGGCACGTTCTGTATGTCGTTCTGGAAGATCGGTCCGACCGAGCTCAGGATTCTCCTGGCAGCCGGCACGGTGCGGCTGATGATCGGCAGCGAGGTCGGCATCGCCGGGGCACGTTACCTGCTGTTCGATATCGGAGGGGTGGCCGCGATCGGGGGTCTGATCGTCGCGTTCGTCGTGTCCGCGGCGGGGAACACACGCGCTCTCTTCCGCGCCGAGCCGCTGCCGCACGGGGCGGCCGGCGCTCCGCGCACGCTGCGTGAGGCCGGGAAAGCAGATATGATCCGTTCATGATTCTCGCCGCGGTGGACGATCTGCTGTTCAGTTCGAAGATTCGCACCACAGCGAGGCTGTCCGGCGTCGAGCTGACGTTCGCGCGCACACCCGACGAGATTCTCGAGCAGGCACGAGCGCTCCGGCCGACCCTGGTCATTTTCGACTTGAACAGCGCGAAGGCGCATCCGATCGAGACCGTTGCCGCCATGAAGCGCGACAGCGGCCTTGGATCGATTCGGACGCTGGGCTTCGTGTCACACGTGCAGACCGACATCATCGATGCGGCGCGAGCGGCGGGGATAGACGAGGTGATGGCACGGTCGGCGTTCGCCGGCCGGCTCGCCGATATCCTTCGGGAGGCCGGGACGACCGCAGGCTGACCCGGGCCGCACTCGATCTTCAGCGCAGCATCCACCAGGCGAGCGCAGCGCCGATGGCCGCTGCCGCTCCCACCCACCATCCCCGCCCCGCCGGTTCAGCGTCCAGCACCGGATCCTGGCGGGGATCGGGCCGTCCGCTGGCGGCGTCGAGCGCGGCCGCCGATCGCCGCAGATCGGCGGCCAGCAGCGCCATGCTCTGGTGCCGCGCTCCCTTGTCGATCGCGAGTGCCCGGTTCACCACGGCAGCGAGCCCGGGCGCGGTGGACGTCGGGAGGGACGGCGCCGGCGCGCCCCCGGCAGCGAGGCCTTGTGTGCCGGCGGACGGTGCCGTGCCGAAAGGATGCCGTCCGGCGATCATCTCGTACAGGATGACGCCAAGCGCGAACACGTCCGTACGGGCATCGACGGAACGGTCCAGGATCTGCTCGGGAGCCAGGTAGGCCGTGACGGAGGGGTCCGCCGCAGCCGAGCGGGAGGGCGAGACCGCGTCGAAGCGCAAACGGCCGCCGCGCGTCCAGCGGGACATGCCGGTTTCAAGAATCTTCGCGCTGCCCTTGCGCGTGACGATCACCGTGTCCGGGCGAAGATCGCCGTGGACCATCCCCCGCGCGTGCGCCTCGGTCAGGGCGTCGGCCATCTGCATCGCCAGCTCCAGCGCGCGCCGGGGGTTCACCGAACGCCCGTCCATCTCCTGTCGGAGCGGAGCTCCGGATGCGAACTCGTACGCCAGGTACACGCCGTCGGGGTACTCACCGACGTCGAACAGTGTGGCGATGTTCGGATGGGAGAGCTCGGCGGCCGTACGGGCGTCGCGGAGAAAGTCGTCGCGGTCGGTGGGCGTGGAGAATGCGGCGTGCGGCGCGACCCGCAGCGCAACCGTGCGGCCTGCCCGCGTGTCGCGCGCGCGATAGGTCTCACCAAGCCCCCACGAGCCGAGGGGAGCCAGGATTGAAAAGTTCTGGACGAGTCCGGGCTCGGGGAGAGGCGGTCCCGGAGAGGAGCCGGG
>JANPJN010000188.1:0-4307 GCA_031425515.1 Acidobacteriota bacterium
GTTCTTCCTGACCGCCTCGTCGAAGCCGATGCCCTGCTCTGTCTCGATCTGCCCGTTCACCTGCCCGGTGTCCACGGCGGGAATGAAGCCCGTCGGCACGACCCTGAACAGATAGACGGTCGCGATCAGCATCAGCGCCGATACGAACATCGTCGTGCCCTTGAACCGGATCGTCTGGCGCAGCGTCCATCCGTAGGCATTCACCCAGGCGTCGAACGCGCGCTCGATAGCCGTGTACACCCGGCCGTGCTGGATGCTGTGCGGCGCCTTCAGGAAACGGCTGCACAGCATCGGCGTGAGCGTCAGCGACACCAGCCCGGACACCAGGATCGCCGACGCAATCGTGACCGCGAACTCGTGCATCAGGCGCCCGACGATGCCGCCCATGAACAGGATCGGGATGAAGACGGCGGCGAGCGAGACGGTCATCGACACGATCGTGAACGCGATCTCCTTCGACCCGTCGAGCGCCGCCTGCATCCGTGTCTTGCCCATCTCCATGTGGCGGACGATGTTCTCGAGCATGACGATCGCGTCGTCCACGACGAAGCCGACCGAGAGCGTGAGGGCCATCAGGGAGAGATTGTCGATGCTGTAGCCGAGGGCCCACATGATCGCGAAGGTCCCGACAATCGAGAACGGCAGCGCGAGCGAGGGGATGACTGTCGCCGACAGATTCCGGAGGAACAGGAAGATGACCAGGACGACGAGCGCGACGGTCAGCAGGAGCGTGAACTTCACGTCGTCCACCGACTCGCGAATCGACTCGGAGCGGTCGCTCCGGATGGCGAGCTGAATGGGCGCGGGCAACTGCGCCGTCAGCTCCGGGAGGAGCCGCTTGATCTCGTCGACGACCTGGACCGTGTTCGTCCCCGGCTGGCGCTGGATGGCCAGATAGATCGCGCGCGTGCCGTTGTACCAGCTGACGTTGCGCTCCTCTTCGACGCCGTCGTACACATGCGCCACTTCGTCCAGACGGACCGGGCTGCCGTTCCTGTACGAGACGACGACGTTCTTATAGCCCTCGGAGCTCAGGAGCTGCCCCTGGGCCTGAACGACGTAATTGCGATTGGGCCCGTAGAGCGTGCCCGTGGGACGGTTCGAATTCGCCGCCGCGATGGCCTGGGCGACCTGATCGACGCCGACCAGCCGCGAAGCCAGCTGCATCGGATCGAGATCCACGCGAACGGCCGGCTTCTGCGCGCCAAAGACGTTGACCTGCGCGACGCCATTGACCGTCGAGAGACGCTGGGCGAGCACCGTCTCGGCATAGCGGTCCACCTGCGACAACGGCAGGGTCGCCGAGCTCAACACCAGGAAGAGGATTGGCTGGTCCGCCGGATTCGTCTTCTGAAATGAGGGGGGCGACGGCATGCCGGGCGGCAGGCTCCGCTGGGCGCGCGCAATGCTCGACTGGATGTCCTGGGCGGCGGAGTCGATGTCGCGACTCAGGTCGAACTGGACCGTGATGCTCGTCTGCCCCTGCGAACTGCGCGAGCTGATCGAGGTGATGCCCGAGATCGTCGCGAACTGCTTTTCGAGCGGCGTCGCGACCGACGAGGCCATCGTTTCCGGGCTCGCACCCGGAAGCCCCGCACCGACCTGAATCGTGGGGAAGTCGATCGACGGCAGGTCGCTCACCGGCAGCAGCCGGTAGCCGACGATGCCGAAGATCAGGATCGTCGTGACGAGCAGCGTCGTCGCGACCGGGCGCTTGATGAATGGTTCGGCTACGTTCATGATTTCCCCCCGCCACGGCTGCCGTTGCCCCCAGCCCGTCCGCCGGGCTCGCCACCGCCGGTCGCCACCCGCGCGCCCGGAGTCAGGCGGAGATGGCCGTCCGTCACGACCTCTTCCCCGGCCTTCACGCCATCCGCGATGATGGTTTCCTCGCCCTGCTGTCGATCGACGCGCACCGGGCGCATCTCCGCGGTGCGGTCGGCCTTGACGATGTAGACGTAGGTGCCCTGCTGCGACTCCTGGACCGCCGTCGCGGGCACCACGAGTGCGCCCGCGTCCGTGGTGAGCAGCAGCGTAACCTGCACGAACAGGCCAGGCCAGAGGCTCTTGCTCGTGTTCGGGAACGTCGCCTTCAGCCTGATCGTGCCCGTCGTGGCATCCACCGTGTTGTCGATGAAGCTGACGATTCCCTCCTCGGGCGCCATCGTCGTGACGGGCGGGGCGGGGAGCGCCGGCGCACTGTTGCCCCGGCCTTCCGGGGTCGGGATGGCAATCTGCGTCGGGCCCGTCGGGCTGCCCTGCAGGCGCGCCTGCACCTTGAGCGCCTTCTGCGCCTGGTAGCGACGGATGTCGCCCAGGTCGCGGCCCGGCACCGAGAAGGCCACGTAGACCGGCGCCATCTGGTTGATCGTCAGCAGCGGCGTCGCATCGTTGGCGCGCACGAGATCGCCCTGGTGCACGGTCACGTCGCCGGCGCGTCCGGCGAGCGGCGCCGCAATCGAGGCGTACTGGAGATTGAGCTGTGCGGATTCCACGGCAGCCTTGTCCGCCTCGAGCGTGGCCTGCTGCGCAGACGCCGTCGCCGACTGCGATTCGTACTGGTCGCGCGCGATGAGCCCTCGCTTGTAGAGATCCTCGTAGCGGGCCTGCTGCGACTGGGAGTTCTTTGCCGTGGCCGTGTCGCGGGCCAGGACCGCCTGCGCCTGCTGGAGCGCCGCCTGGAAGGGACGCTGGTCCAGCGTGAAGAGCAGCTGCCCCTTGCGAACCTCCTGCCCTTCGGCGAAGTGGATCGAGCTCAGCTGACCGGTGACCTGCGAGCGAATCTGCACCGTCGCGAGGGCTTCGACCGTCCCCACGGCCGGAATCGTGACGGGAATGGCCTTGACCTCGACTTTGCCCGAGCGCACGGGCACCGGTCCGCCTCCGCCCCGTCCGGCGCGCCCACCCCCCGCACCGGCCCCGGGGGCGGCCGCCGCACCGGGAGCGGCGGGCTCACCGGCCTTCTGTGACGAACATGCCGCAACCAGGAGCATCAGCAGCGCAGCGGTGACGAATTGACGGAATGGACTGAATTTTCTCGACATCAAGGCACACGGAAAGACTCGAAACAGAGGCACCTACATAAACGACAGCCACCCCCGCCCCGTTTACCGCCCAGGGGGACACTCATCTTTCGCGTAAGTGGTTGTTCGCGTAAGTGGTTGACTGTGTTGGACGTCAATCGGTCGGACCGCCGATCGCGGCCGTCGTCCACCATAACACGCGAGGGCCCGCGATACGGTCGAGCCCCGGCCTGGCACCCCGGGGTGTGGAACGGCCTCAGCGCGGGCCGGACACCCCCGGCGGGCGACCCGCTTCGTACAACCGCAGCCGCTCGACGGACCACGGCGCCTCGGTATCGGTAGCCGTCTGGGTGATCCGGACGAATTTCGCGCGGACCGGCGCGAAGCTGATGTCAGTTCGCCGTCCCGACCCGGTGCCCTCGGCCACCGGCTTGCTCCAGGTCGTGCCGTCCATGGACACCTGCACCCGGTATCCCCGGGGGAAGGCCTGGGGCGGCGGAGCGGGGGCGGGCGCGCCCGGCAACCCGCGACCCCCGCCGGACCTTGTCGGGGCCCCGGGCACAGCGGGCTGGTCCTGCGGCGCCACGGGACTCGACTGGAACTCCACCTCCGTCAGCGCCACCGCCTGCGGCAGCTCGACCTGAAGCCACATCCCGGCCTGCTGCGGCCGGCCGGTGCTCCAGGGGCGGATCGTCAGCGCGTCGGCCGCCGTCGGATTGTTGTGGCTGGCGCTCAGCTTCCAGCCGGGATCGACCACGACCAGGCGCGGCAGGGACGCCTCGAGCTCCGCCGTGGTCCACAGCGCCTTACGCGCGCCCGTGGCCGCGCGCACCCTCGCGACGTCAGCCGCGGCGATGAGAGCCGCGCGGTTGCCGAAGGCATTGCGGATATACGAGGAGACCGCCGCGACCCAGTCGTCCGGGCTCTGGCCCATCGGCACCATCACTTCGGCGTAGGTCGTCCCGTTGACCGGCCCGGTGAGGCCGTGCAGCAGCGTCTTGATCACGTACTCCTGGTGGCCGGCCACTCGTGGCGATGCCGCCAGCGCAGGCGCCCGGGTCGTGCCGGCCGGGGCGCCGGGCATCGCCTCGCCGCGCCCATCCTCGCCGTGACAGGAAAAGCAGACCTCTTTGTAGATCGCCTGCCCCTTCTCGAGCACCGATTGCTCGGCCGGCGTGTACGCGGCCACTCCGCCCAGCCCGCCGCCGCGGCCGGCGCTCGCGGACGGATTGAGAATCGTGCCGGCCACGAGCTGCACGCCGCGGGCTCTGCTCGACTCCTGCG
>JANPJN010000189.1:0-1822 GCA_031425515.1 Acidobacteriota bacterium
ACTCGACATCGGCCCCGGCTTCACCCTGCTGCGATCGGGCATTGTCGGCGTCATCCTCGCGGCCGTCGTCGGCGTGTGCTGGCGCGCCGGCTATCCGCGCAAGGTGCAGGCGTGGCACGCCGAGCTCTCCCTCGTGCTCACGACCGCGATTCTGATCGCCCCCATCTCGTGGACCCACTACTACGTGCTGTTGATCGTGCCGGTCGCCGCGCTCGTGTCCGGACGGCTGTCTCTGCCGCCATGGGGCCGGCCGGTCCTCGCGCTCTCGGTCCTCCTGATGTCGCTGCCGGTCGTCACGTTCGGATTTCAGGGCCGGATCGCGAACGCGGTCTACGAGCGCCTGCTCGTCTCGCACTTCTTCTTCGGCGGTCTGCTGCTGCTGGGGCTCCTGATGGCCGCCCGTCTCCGCGTCGACGGACCAGCGGCATCCCTGCCTGACCGCGCGCCGCCGGCCGGCGTTCAGAAGGCGTAGACGAAGTTCACGACAGGGAACACGAAGAACTCATTCGTACCGACAGGGACCCCGAGTGCCAGGTCGGCCGACAGCCGATCCCCGAAGAAACGCACGCCAGCCGACGCTACGCCGTTGCCGTCCTTCCACACGTAGTTCTCGGTGATCAGCTTGAGGTTCCGCCGCACCTGCCGCTCGCCGCCAAGCATGACGATGCCCGAGCGTCCGCCGCCGGTGCCGTAGGCGAGCCCCGCGCCGACCGTGAACGACGTGCGCGAGTCGCCCTGCGTCGCCACGACATAGCCGACGCCGCCGCCTTCCCCGCCACCGTCGAAGACGTGGAAGGTGCCCACCGCGAGCTGCGTGCGCTCGCGGTTCAGAATCTGCAGCTTGGGCGTGATCCAGAACGGCCGGTCCCAGTCGTCGAAGCCGGCAATCAGCGGCGTGCCGCCGCCGATGGACAGCCGGTCGGTGACGCCGACCTGCACGAACGGCATGATGAACTCGTAGACACCGAGGTAGGTCTTCCCTCTGCCCAGCGAACGGCCGGTCGGACCGAAGAAGAGACGGGTCGCGTTTGGATCGGCTGGAAGGAACTCGCCGTCCACGAGACTCCCCTTGACGCTGCCGAGCGAGGCGATCTCCGACCGCTGGACCTTCACGACGGTCCCTCCAGCCGTCCGCAGCACGATCTCGTCCGGTGTCTCCGACACCACGGTGCCGAAGAGCCTCGAGCCGTCACGGAGGACCAGTTCCAGCATGGCGGTCGTGGGTGGGCGGCCAGCCGCGACCTCCCCGGTTGGTGGCGTCTGGGCGACCGGGGGCTGCGCGTATGCGGCGTCGGGCCTCAAGAGCGCCGCCGCGGTCAGGACGAACAGAACGGTGAAGAGGATGCGCCGCAGTGATGTCTGAGTCATGACGGCAGCGTAGCGCCGCTGCGGGTGAAAGGTCGTGAAGGATGGCTGAAAAAGAATGAAATTCAGCGCGCGTTGGTGGCCACGGTGGCAAGCACCGCGTCGAAGCCCTTGACCTTGCGCAGCGGGGCGAACAGGGGCTCTATGGGAATGGTCCACCCCGTGAACGGCGTCTCGGGATGCTCCACGAGCCGTTTCAGCACGGCGACCGCGTCGCGCCCCCGCCGGGTCGCGGCCAGATGGAACGCGTCGGCCATGGCGGCCTCGCTCTGCCGGCCGCCCCTTCGCAGCGCTTCGATTGCAGTGGTCGCGCGCCCAAACGCCGCGGCGGCAGCCCTGTCGTCCCCGTGGGCCGCATGCGCGGCGGCGAGGCCGACGAGCGAGCGCGCATGCTCGGGGTAGAGCTCGAGGGCGCGGCGGAACGGGGGGATCGCTCCGGCCGGATGGTCGTCGGCGA
>JANPJN010000190.1:0-3926 GCA_031425515.1 Acidobacteriota bacterium
TTGTCGGTGATGCCGGCGAGGCGGCTCGCCGAGGAGGCGTCGGGAGGGACGACCGATTTCGGCGAGTACTTCACGTATTTCAGCTTCTTCATCGTGGCATCCGCGGTGATGCTGAGCGTGCTGTTCTTCCGCCTGGGCGTCGAGCAGCGGCTCCGTCAGGTCGGGATTCTGCGCTCGGCGGGCTTCACGTCGGGGCATATCCGCCGTCTGCTCGTCGCGGAATCTCTCGTCACGGCCACGGCCGGCAGCCTGCTCGGTGCGGCCGGCGGCATTGCCTACGCGGCACTTGTCATCCACGCGCTGCGCACCTGGTGGGTCGGCGCGGTGGGGACGACGCTGCTCGCGGTGCATGTACGGCCGGCATCGCTTCTCGTCGGGGCGGCGGCCGGGATCATCGTGTCGGTCGTTTCGGTCGTCCTCTCGCTGCGCGCCGTGGCCCGGCTGTCGCCCCGCGCACTCCTCACGGCACAGGGCCTCGACCGGTCGGCCGGCTCGCCTCGCCCGCATCGTGCCCCGCGAGCCGGCATCGCGTTCGCGGCGGCGGGGGCCGCGATGCTTGGCGGCGGGTTCTTCTCCCGTCAGGCGCAGGCAGGCCTGTTCTTCGGCGCCGGCGCGGCACTGCTGGTGGCGGCGATGCTGCTGTGGTCCTGGTGGCTGCGCGGACGCGATACCCGCTCGCTTCCGCCCGCGGGCTCGTGGCCCATGTGGCGGATGGGCGTGCGCGGCGCGGCGTTCCGTCCCGCGCGGAGCGTACTGTCGGCGACGCTCATCGCCTCGGCGGCCTTCATCATCGTGTCGGTCGATGCGTTCCGGAAAGGAGCCCCGGCCGATGCCGGCGACGTGCATTCGGGCACGGGTGGCTTCGCGCTGCTGGGTGAGTCGGAGGTGCCGCTGCTCTTCAGTCCGAACGAGGAGACCGGATGGGAGTCGCTCGGCCTCGGTTCGCGGCCGGCGCTTGCCGTCGGCGCGCAGTTCACCCGTTTCCGCCTGCGGCGCGGCGACGACACGAGCTGCCTCAATCTGTACCGGCCGACCAACCCGACCCTCATCGCGCCGGAGCCGGCCTTCCTGGAGCGTGGCCGGTTTGCATTCGCGGGCTCGCTCGCCGAGTCCGACAGCGAGCGGCGCAATCCCTGGCTGCTCCTGCAGCGTTCCTCCTCGACGACGGTCCCCGTCATCGTGGATGCGACGTCTCTGCAGTACGTCCTGCACGCGAGCCTCGGGGATACGATGACGATCGAGGACGATGGCGGCAGGGCGATCGTGCTGCAGTTTGTCGCGACGCTGGCGGACAGCGTTCTGCAGTCCGAGCTGGTGATGTCGGAGGAGAACTTCGTCCGGCTGTTTCCGGCGCAGCAGGGCTATCGCTTCTTCCTGGTGGATACTCCCCGGGCAGGACCGGCGGCGGCCGGGGAGCTCGCGCAGGTGCTCGAGCGCGAAATGGCGTCCTACGGGCTCGATGTCGTCTCGACCACTGAGCGGCTCGAGGCGTTCCACCGCGTCGAGAACACGTACCTCTCGACGTTCCAGGCGCTCGGAGGCCTCGGCCTCGTCCTCGGGACCGTGGGACTTGGCGCGATAATGTTCCGGAACGTGATCGAGCGTCGGCGGGAGCTGGCCATGCTCCGCGCGATCGGCTTCAACGCCGGACGGATTGGCGCGATGATGATGGCAGAAACGACGCTGCTGCTCGGCGCGGGGCTGGCCGCGGGCGCCGGAGCGGCCGTGCTCGCCGTGGCTCCCGCCTGGCTGGGGCGCAGCGGCGCGCGACCGGGCGCCGGTCTTGCCATTCTGCTGCTCGGCGTGTGTGCGGGCGGGCTGCTGTCGGCCCTGCTCGCGACCCGGGCCGCGCTGTCCGGCAACGTGCTCGAGTCGCTCAGAGCCGAATAAGTGCAGATAAGGAGAGGTGTGTAGTGCGTCGCGTCCTGATCCCGGCAGCCTTGGTCGTAGCCCTCGTCTCGGCGGTATCGGCCGAGAACTGGCCGCAGTGGCGGGGGCCGCTGCAGAACGGCACCAGTCCGGAGACCGGCCTGCCCGTCTCGTGGACGGCCACCGAGAACGTCGCCTGGAAGCTGTCGCTCCCCGAGTGGAGCGGATCCACCCCCATCGTCTGGGGCAATCTGATCTTCCTGAACGTTGCCGAGGGTGATGCGCTGGCACTGTGGTGCGTCGATCGCAACGGTCCGACCGTGCTCTGGAAGGCGCCGCTCGGGGGCGGTAATCACCGCGAGCGGAAGCAGAACATGTCGTCGCCCTCGCCCGTGACCGATGGCTCGACCGTCTTTGCCATGACGGGCACCGGCGTCCTCAAGGCCTTCGATCTCAAGGGCAAACAGATCTGGTCGCGCGACATCCAGGCCGACTACGGGCGCTTCGGCCTGAACTGGGGCTACGCCTCCTCGCCGCTGCTGCACGGCGACGCGCTCTTCGTGCAGGTGCTGCACGGGATGAAGACCGATGCCCCGTCCTACGTGCTTCGCATCGACACGAAAACCGGCAAGACGGTGTGGCGAGTGGAGCGGCCGACCGATGCCGTGCAGGAGTCTCCCGATGCCTACACGACGCCGGCCCTCGTGCGCCACGGCACGGCGACGGAGGTCGTGATCAGCGGGGGCGACGTCGTGACGGGACACGATCCCGCGACCGGCGCCGAGCTCTGGCGGATGAAGGGGCTCAATCCCGGCAACGATCCGTACTATCGCGTCGTCGCCTCGCCGGTGGTCTCTGGCGGACTGATTGTGGCCCCTTCGCGGCAGAACCCCGTGATGGCGATCAGGCCCGGCGGACGGGGAGACGTCAGCACGTCGCACAAGGCCTGGGAGTACTCGCGCGGCCCGGACGTGCCCTCGCCGGTCAGCGACGGCACGCTGGTGTTTCTCGTCACCGACAACGGCGTCGTCCACACCCTCGACCTGAAGACCGGCCGCGTGGTGTGGGGGCCGTCACGGCTGAAGTCCGGCACCTACAGCGCCTCACCCGTCGTCGCGGACGGGCGCGTCTATGCCACGAACGAGGAGGGTACGACGTCGGTGTTCAAGGCCGGCCCGACGTTCGAGCTGCTGTCGGAGAACCCGCTGGGCGAGTACACGCTGGGGTCGCCCGCCATTTCGCAGGGGCAGATCTTCATCCGCGCCGGCGCGTACCTGTTCGCCATCGGCAAGCGCAAAGCGGGATAGTCCCGCCGATCAGGCGGTCGGCTTGAAGTAGAGCACCATGCCGGCGCCGAGCGCCGTCACGAGGAAGCCCACATACAGCAGCGGGTTGGGCGGTGTCCGCGGGTGATGGATCGCCATCGTGTAGAGCACGTTCACGAGCGGCGCACCGCCGAAGACCAGCGGCATCACGTAGGTGGGCGTGCCGCCGGTGCGGAACGAGAAAATGATGCACACGGCGCCGAGCGCGCCGAGCGTGCCGGCCACCGTCGCGAACGTGGCGCCCGACTGGTTCCAGCCGCGGGAGTCGAGCTGCCCCTGCGACAGCATCACCACGACCGGCACGATCACGCCAATCAGGAAGTACGCCACGCCCACGCACAGCAGCGCGCGCAGCGGGCTTCCGAGCTTCGTCTGCCCCTGATGGAGCATCGCGCCGTACACACCCCACGACAACACCGCGCCCGCCACGAACGTCAACCAGTGCATGCAGATTCTCCAGGAAAAGTGAGGGATCAGAGCGCGGCGCGATAGATCTCCATCGCGCCGTCCGCGTCGAACGGCCGGGGATTGAATGTACCTGTCCACTGCGCCGCGGCGTCGGCCGCGAGCCCGGGCAGCGCCGCTTCGTCTACGCCGCCGTCGGAGAGCTTCATCGCCAGACCGGCGGCGCCGGCCAGGTCTTCGAGGCGGGCCGCGAGCGCCTCGGCGGCTTCCTGATCCCGCGCGCGTCTGCGCGGCGAGTTGAGCAGCGCCGCATACCGCTCCGCCGCC
>JANPJN010000191.1:0-6899 GCA_031425515.1 Acidobacteriota bacterium
AGATGGCCGTGCCACTCGAGCGTGAAGTAGTCGCGCGCTTCCTCGAGCAGCGCAAACCCCAGCGCCGCACCGTCCTCGCCCTCCGCAATGATCAGGGACGAGGACGGGTCAGGCAAATCGAAGAAGTCCCGCAGCGTGCGCTCCTCCCCTTCCACGACGTCGGCGGCCGCACGCCAGGCTGGAGGTCCGAACGCGGAGAGCCGCGCCGCCGTCTCGAGCACGAACGGCTGATCGTCCGGACGCGCCTGCCGGACCCGCACGCTCACCGCGTCCCGCCCGAAGCCGCGGGCCCCCGCTCTTCGTCTTCGTCCTTCTCGTCGGCCTCGTGTTCGGGGCCCTCGGCGGGCCGGATGAATCCCGCCCGCCGCGGCGGCGGCATGACGGCGCCGGCGCCGTGGACCGACTGCCAGAGAATCTCGTTCAACTCGAGCTCCGGTGCGAGGTCCGCCTCGCGCATGTTCATCCGCAGCGACGCCGCCGCCCCGGGCGACATCCAGTCGTTGCGCGCGTCCAGCGCCACGCGGGCCGGCCGGTGGGCAAACGGGGCGAGATCGGGTGTGGGCTGGAAGGCGTTGTACATCGGCCGCGCGGCCGCGTCGTACTGGCTCATCGGCGGCAGGCCGAGGATCAACTCGATGGTCCGCAGCACGCCCGACGTCGTGTAGAGCGTGCTGTCGAGCGTCCGGCGGCGCGAGAAGGGGCTCACGCTCAACAGCACGGAGCGGTGCGCATCGACATGGTCCGGCCCGTTCTGGGCGTCGTCTTCCAGCACGAGAATCGCGGACTCCTTCCAGTACCGGCTCCGGGTGATGGCCTCCACGATGCGGCCGAGTGCGAGATCGTTGTCGGCCACCATCGCCCTCGGTGTCGGCGACCCCGGCGTCGTCCCATTCGTATGATCGTTGCCGAGCCTGATGATCGAGAGCCGGGGCAGCCGGCCGTCGCGTTCGAAGGTACGGAACTCCTCGAGCCAGACCGCCGCCCGATCGACATCGGTGACGGACATGTCGAAGGGGGCGAAGGACGGGTGCACCAGCCCCTCGAGCCCCGGAACCGATGCCCGCACCTCTCCGCCCCGCCGCGCCCAGGTGGCGAACTCGCCGTAGCTGCGCACGCTGACGCCGGCGCGTTTCGCGAAATCCCAGAGGTAGCCGAGCGGCGGCGCCGAGAAGTTGCCGTACTCGCCGCGCAGCTTGTAGCCCCCTTCGCTGAGGTAGGGGGTGCCGCGACTGCCGTAGTTGGTCGGCCAGAGCTTCTCGGCGACATCGGTCGCGTACGCGCCCATCGAGAAGGCATGGCCGTCGTAGCTGACCTCGGCGTCCACGTAGAAGTTGTCGAACAGCGTGAACTCACGGGCGAGCGCGTGGGCATTCGGGGTGACCTCCTCGCCAAAGAGCGTCAGCGAAGGATCGCCGTTACCGCGCGGCATGTCGCCGAGGACCTGATCGTACGTGCGGTTCTCGCGAATGATGTAGAAGACGTGCTTGATCGGCGACGAGCCGCCGACCCGCCGGGGGATGGGGCTCGCGAGGGGCGCGTCCACGGGCGCCAGCCGCCCGGCCGCCGTGTATGGGGTCAGCGCGTAGACGCGCCGTGTCATGGCCGCGAGCGCGGCGGCGTCGGGCGACGGTATGACAGAGAGCGCCCCCTGGAACATGGCCCCGATGTACTGGCCATCCATGCGCGCGGCGCCCGGCTGCGGCCCCCGCAGGTTGCGGTCGCTCGAGAGCCCCTTGCCGTTCAGGACGAAAATTTGCGAGCCGTCGGCTGAATACCGCACCGACGTGGGATACCACCCGACGGGCATCCATCCCGACACCTGGCTGCTCCCGGGCGTGGCGATGTCCACGACCGCGACGGTGTTGTTGTCGGCATTCGCCACGAGCATCACCCGGCCGTCTGGCGAGAGCGCGAGGCTGTTGGGGGTCGTGCCGACCGGCGAGTCAGGATAGAGGGCTGTCGAGATCTGCTCGGTCGCGACCCGGCGCGCCGTATCGATGACCCACACGGCGTTGGTGTTCGCGCAGGCGACAAAGAGCCGTGCGCCGTCACTCGACAGCAGCAGAGCGTTGGGATGGCTGCCGACCGCCACCTCGCCCAGCGGTTCGAGGGTGTCGGCCGCGAAGATCAGGACGCGGGCTCCACCCCAGAGCGAGACGTAGAGGGTCTTGCCGTCTTTCGAGAGCAGGCAGGTGTACGGCTCGGCGTCGAGCGTGACCTTGCGTACTTCCTGCCTGGTGCGGAGATCGACGGCGCTCACGGCCTGGCCGAAGACGTGCGTGGCATAGAGCCGGGATCCGTCCGGCGCGATCGCCAGGCCGCCGATGAAGCCGGCATTGAGGAGCTCTCCCCCGGTCCGGCGTTCAGGGGGCCCGAGCGTGATGGCGCCGGCATCCTTCAATGCGCCCCGGGTCCAGGCGAACTCGTGAATCGTGTTCTCGGCGGCGCCGGCCGAGTACACCCGCGTGCCGTCCGGATGCCAGGCCAGTCCGAGCCACGCGTGATCCAGCGGTGCGCGGCCGGTGACCAGCCCGGTGGTCGTGTCGAAGACCGTGAGCGTCGGCTTCGCCCAGCCGTTGTTGGTGATGACGAGATGCCGGCCGTCGGGCGACGCGATCATGTGGAGCGGGAGGTCGCCCACCTGCACATGCCGCCCGGCGGGATGGATGCGCCAGCCATTCGGGAGGAGGGTCTCACCGCCGGACTGGCGCCCGGGGCGCGGCGCCGGGGGAATGCCGCGCTGCGCGTAGGAGCCGACGATGGCCGTGATGGTGGCGCCGAAGATGAGGAGAAGCGCCGCGGCGCGTCGGACGCGCCGTTGCGGGTGCATCGGCATATGCCGCGGATTATATGGCCGGCGCGGCTCAGTGGCGGATCTTGACCTCGAAGAGGCGCGGCCACAGCTTGCCGGTGACGAAGAGCCGGTCCTTCACCGCGTCGTAGGCGATGCCGTTCATGACGTCCGCGCCGGACGCGGCGTCTCGGGGGCTGAGGAGCCCTGAGAAATCGATCCAGCCGAGCACGCGGCCGGTTTTCGGGTCGATGCGAACCACCCGTGCGGTCTCCCACACGTTGGCCAGTACCTCGCCCTTCACGAACTCCAGCTCGTTCAGCCGGTCGATCGGGGTGCGGCCGTCGAGGACCTGCACGCGTCCGGTTTCGCGCTGCGTCTCGGGGTCGAGAAACCGGAGCCACGCGGTGCCGTCGCTCATGATGAGGCGGCGCCCGTCGTGGGTCAGCCCCCATCCTTCGCCGGAGTAGCGGAACGTGCCGATCTTCTCAAACGACTGCCGATCGTAGATGAAGCCGATGCCGGACTGCCACGTCAGCTCGAAGATCCGGTCTTTCCAGACGGCGATGCCTTCGCCGAAGTACTGCTCCGGGACCGTGCGGACCTGGAGGACCTCGCCGTTCTCGAGTTTCACCTTGCGCACGGAAGACCGGCCGTTGAGGCCGGTGCTTTCATACATGACGCCGTCCACGACCGTGAGCCCCTGGGTGAAGGCGCCTGGGTCGTGGGGGTAGACGCGGACGACCTCGTAGCGGGCGGTCGGGGCCTGTGCCGCTTGCGCGCCGAGCGATGGGTGTGCGCCCGGAACGAGCGCCGCGAGCGCCAGCCACCCCAAGCCCGCAGCGATCCACCCCATGGGAAGGCGCGGGGCGGGAGCCGGTGATCCGGGCGATGCGACACGAACGGTCATCATTTGAAGAGGTCGTCGAAAGCCGAGCGGGCGCTGGCGACGGGGGCCGATCGGGTCTCGCGCTCGACGGTCGTTCGCGGCTCGAACAGCGTGCAGGTGTTGCGGGTGTCCTTCGGGGAGACGCGGACGGGAATCACCTGCTGGCACTCGAAGCTGGCGCCAGTGTCGAAGCTCACGCACTGCGCGCAGGCATGCAGGTCGGCGCCGCAGCGCACGCAGCGCCCGTCGGGGGCCGACGCGACGGCCACCGTGAGCTCGTGCCCGCAGCCGCGGCAGCGGACGACTTCCCGGAAGCCCGGCATGCTGAAGGTCTTCGGCGCGCCGGACGGCGTCTGCCCCCGCGGGGCATACTCCTTCTTCTCGGCCGGTTTGTGCTCGGTCCGCGGGGCCCTGGGCTGGTCCTGGTACCCGTGCTGGCGGTATTTCCGGTCGGACATGGGACGGCTCGATTATAGCCCTCTCCGCCTCATCGGCCGGGCGCTTTCGGCTGGCCGGTTGAACCGCGCACCGCCCCCGTCCGTCTAACGGCCCCAGGAGATGCGATCCATGAGAAATCTGACCCTGCCTGCACGCCTCGGCGCCCTGATCCTTCCGTTGTTCGTTCTGTCGAGCACGGGCTGCGACATCGCGATGGCGGACCACAAGCAGAAGGAGACCGCCGAGTGGCGCAAGACGTGGGAGCTCCAGCCCGGGGGCCGCGTCGAGATCACGAACGTGAACGGCAAGATTGACGTCGCCCCCTCGTCCGGCAATCTCGTCGAAGTCGTCGCGACGAAGACCGCGAGTGCCGGATCGGTGGAGGCCGCCCGGGAGGCACTCGGCCGCATCGAGATCTCCGAAACCGCGTCGCCCGAGCGCATCCGGATCGAGACGCGGACCCAGAAGGTCGGCGGCGGGCTGATGAACCGGGCCAACCAGCAGGTCAACTACACGGTGAAGCTGCCGGCCGGGTCGGAGGTCGTGATGCGCACGGTCAACGGCGGCATCGTCCTCACGGGGCTGACGGGGCGCATCGACGCCGAGACGACCAACGGCGGGGTTGACGCCCGCGACATCTCCGGCGCGCTCACCGCCAGCACGACCAACGGCGGCCTGGACGTGGACCTCGCGCGCCTGGCGGGGCCCGGCGTCAAGCTGTCGTCCACCAACGGCGGCATCGACCTGCGGCTGCCGTCCGATTCGAAGGCCACCATCTCGGCGCGCATTACGAATGGCGGCGTGTCCACGAACGGTCTGCAGATGGATCCCGGAGGACAGTCCAGCCGGCGCCGGCTCGACGGCCGCCTGAACGGCGGCGGCGCGCCGGTGGATATCGAAGGCACCAACGGCGGCATCCGCATCAGCGCGCGCTGACGCTAACTCGCGCGACGTTTCAAATCTTTGGCCAGCCGCCGTTCGAGCAGTCCGAGAACGGCGGCTTCTCCCTCCGACAAATCCTCCATCGCCCGCGCGGCGCGCCGGGCGCGCTGCGCCACTGTGTCCAGCATCGAGCCGTCCAGGTAGGCGTCGAGCACCGCCGGGTGGATGTAGCACTTCCGGCAGACCGACCGGGTGTTGCCGAGGCGCTTCGCCACAGACTCCACCGCCTGCACGATATTGCGTTTCGCCTGGGCCTCGGAGTCGAAGCGCTCGAAGTCCCGGAGCAGTTGCGCGGCGAGCACGGTGCCTGCCCAGGTGCGGAAATCCTTCGAGGTGAAGTCCTTCCCCGTAATCTCCTGCAGATAGGCGTTGACGTCGGACGATCCAATCGACTGCCGCACGCCGTCGGCGTCGTAGTACTGGAAGAGGTCGTAGCCGGGAATGTCGCGGCAGGCCTTGACGATGCGCGCCAGCCGCCGGTCGGTCAGGTCGATGTCGTGTTCGACCCCGCTCTTGCCGCGGAACGCGAAGCGCACACGCCCGCCGGTCACCTCGACGTGCGCATCGCGCATGGTCGTGAGACCGAAGGACTGGTTCTGTTTCGCGTACTCGTCGTTGCCGACGCGGATGAGCGTTTTTTCGAGGAGCTGGACGACCGTCGCGAGCACCTTCTCGCGCGTGTGCCCCTGACGGGCGAGATCGCCGGTCGTCCGCCGGCGGATGGTCTTCAGCGCGCGCGCGAACGCAATCATCCGGTAGTACTTGGTGTCGTCGCGGACCTCGTGCCACCGCGGGTGATACCGGTATTGCTTCCGCCCGCGTGCATCGCGTCCCGTGGCCTGCAGGTGGCCGCGCGCATCGGCCGCGATCCATACCTCGCTCCACGCCGGCGGGATCACGAGGCTGCGGATGCGCTGCAGCGTCTCCTTGTCGCGCACCGGCCTGTTGTCGGCACCGACGTAGCCGAACGACGCGCCGCGGCGCACGCGGCGAATGGCGGGGACGGTATCGGCCGTGTACCGCAGCCCCGCAGCCCGCGCCGACTCGACGGGATGGGGCCGCGTGAGCTCGCCGGTCGTGACCGGTGGCGTGGTAGCATTGCGGGAGTTCCCCCGAGGTGATCCCTTCATGCAGTGCCCCGCCTGCCGCTCGCCGCGCGTGTTTCCATCCCGCCTGCGAAACAGCTTGGAACGGCTGCGCCAGTTGCTGACCGAGAAGCAGCCCTACCGGTGCCATCAGTGCGGCTGGCGCCGGTGGCGCGATGTCGAGGTGCACCCGGCCAGCCCGGATGTGGAACCGGACGACCTCCGCACCGGGCGGGTGCCGGATCCGGTGTCCCCGAAGGACCTCGATCAGCTCGACATTCCATCTGCCGGCCCTTCATAGCAAGACACGGACCGCACGACACCCGGCTACCGCCGCCGCGGGGTCCAATCGGCGTCGAAGCGCGTGCCCAGCATCAACCGCAGGACCGCATCGTAGCTGTCGATGCCCTCGGCGACGCGATTCGCGCGCAGATACTGGTCGTACACGCCTCTCGCCGCCTGCCGCACGGCCGGCGACGACCGCCGATACCGCTCCGCGATGGCCCGGAGGTCGCCCGCCGGACCTGCGTCCAGCGGCGTGACCCGGCGTCGCGCCTCGCGGGGCAGCACGCGGATGGCCTGCTCGTAGGCCGCCATCCAGCCGCTGTACCGCGCCAGCGGATCCCCCTTGAGACAGGTGAGCCAGGCGACGAAGTTCGCGTCGGCCTCGTCTGCGTATCCCGCGAGGTGCGCCCACTCGTGCGCGACCACGAACGGCCGCTCGACGGGCAGCACGTCGGGATTGACGATGATT
>JANPJN010000192.1:0-1910 GCA_031425515.1 Acidobacteriota bacterium
CGCAAACCCTTCGACAAGGAACGGGCCCGGCGCGTGCGGGCCTCGCTCGACCGGAACGGCATCGGCATCTCGGAGCTCGGCTACTTCGACAACCTGCTCCACCACGATCCCGTCATCCGCGCGAAGAAGTACGACTTCATGCGGCGCGTGTTCGACGCGGCGGCGCTGCTTGGCGTGGATGCCGTCTGCGGGTTCGTCGGGCGCAATCAGCAGCGCAGCATGGATCAGAACCTCGTGGATTTCGAGCAGTGGTTCGTGCCGCTGTTGAAGGAGGCGAAGGAGCGGGGGCTGACGTACCGCGTGGAGCAGTGTCCGATGCCCGGGTGGACGACCGGCGACAACTGGCACAACAACATTGCCTACACGCCCGGCACCTGGATTGCGCTGCACCGGATCTGCGAGAAGCACGGCGTCGGGGATCAGTTCCGCATCCACTACGATCCGTCGCACGCCATCCTCATGGGGCAGGATACGCGCTCGATCTTCCAGTACCTCAAGGACAGCGGCTACAACTTCCTGATCGCGGGGTTCCACGTGAAGGGGCAGGTCGTGGACGTGCGCGGCGTGTCGGCGTGGGGCTACGGCGGCCAGACCGTCGAGCGCGGCGACTGGAAGGACGGGCAGGCCACCGAAAATCCTTCCGAGCAGCTGAACGCGTGGAAGAAGCAGATCGTGCTGGCCGAGCACGAGCTGCCTGGCACGGCGCGACACGATCCGCTCGCCTATCTCCAGAACCGCACCGTGGACTGGCTCGATCCAGCTCGCGGCGCGCGAGCTGCTGCAGCTCGATGTCGCGAACACACACCTGGTCGTCGAGCACGAGTATCCGCCCGCGCGGCTTCAGGATCGCGAACGGGTCAAGCCGATCCTTCAGGGGTCCATCGCCTTCGTCCGGCACATCGACCAGGCCGCGGCCTCGATGTATGCGCTGCAGCACGAGGTCCTCTCGACGCAGAAGATCCCGATTCAGGGGGTCGGACGGCAGGCGTATCGTTCGTAGCGGCCCGCGGCGCGGGCATGACCCGCGCTCCCGTGCGTTATAATCGGCGGCTCCACCCGGGCACTCGCATGCCCGCGGGCGGAACTGGCATCAGCAGGCGGAGGCATTCGAGGCACGTGGTAGAACATCACAACAGGCTGGCAATTCTCGTCGGCGGCGGTCCGGCACCCGGCATCAACAGCGTCATCGGCGCCGCGACGATCCGCGCGCGGCTGGAAGGCATCGACGTCGTCGGCGTCCGCGACGGGTTCGAGTGGCTCATGCAGGGGGACATCGATCATGTGGTCCCGCTGACGATCGAAGCCGTGAGCCGCATCCATTTTCGCGGCGGGTCGTACCTCGGCATCGCGCGGGCCAATCCGACGAAGGACCCGCAGCTGCTCGAGAACACGGTGACGTCGCTGCTGCGGCTCAACGTGTCGCAGCTCGTGACGATCGGCGGCGACGACACGGCCTTCTCGGCGATGAAGCTCGAACAGCATGCCGCCGGGCGCATCCGCGTCGTCCATGTCCCCAAGACGATAGACAACGACCTCGACTTGCCGGCGCACGTGGACACCTTCGGGTATCAGTCGGCGCGGCACTACGGCGTCGAGATCGTGAAGAATCTGATGGTCGACGCGAAGACCACGACGCGGTGGTATTTCGTGATCGCGATGGGCCGGAAGGCCGGGCATCTGGCGCTCGGCATCGGGAAAGCGGCCGGCGCGACGATCACGCTCATCTCCGAGGAGTTCGGCACCCCGATTCGTCTGAAGACGATTGTGGACACGCTCACGGCGAGCATCATCAAGCGGATGGCGGAGGGGCGACGCGACGGCGTGGCCATCATCGCCGAAGGGGTCGTGCTCGATGTCGCCGAGGAGGACCTCGAGGGGCTGGGCGATGTGGAGCGGGACGCGCACGGGCA
>JANPJN010000193.1:0-2336 GCA_031425515.1 Acidobacteriota bacterium
ACTGCAAGCCCACGTATTTGAGCGTGATGAACTATCTGTACCAGCTTCGCGGCCTGCCTGACGACGGCGGGACGCCGCACCTGGACCTGTCGCGCGAGGCGCTGCCGGCGCTCGACGAGACCTCGTTGTTCGACGGACCGATCGGCGGCCTTCCCTACAGAATCGGCTGGTACGCGCCGCTCGCCGGAAGCTACTTCGAGGGCTTCGGCCGCGCGGCCGCCCGGCACTGTGACGGATCGGACCTGCTCCCGACCGACGTGCCGATGGTGCGCGTGGACAGCCGGACCGCGGCGAGCCCGATCGACTGGAATGCGAACGGACGGGTGGAGGCGCTGCCGCTCGACGTCAACTTCAACGGACGCACCACGGGCCCCGATGGAGCGCCGGAGTTTCTCGCGGGATCGAACGACTGGGCCGCCGCGCACCTGAACCAGACAGGCGGCCGCCGCAATACCGGAGCGTTGTTCGTGCTCGACGACACCGGGCGGCTCGCCGTGGGCGCGCTGTCGCTCGATTCCGGGAGGGGCGACCTCGGACGCGGGGACCTCGGACGCGGTGATCTGGGACGAGGCGATCTCGGGCGCGGCGACCTGGGGCGCGGCGACCTCGGACGAGGGGATCTCGGACGCGGCGATCTGGGACGCGGCGATCTCGGGAGTCTGGCGCTCGGCCGGGGTGACCTCGGCCGCGGCGACCTTGGAGGCGGCGACTTCTTCACCAACGATCCGCTGAACCCGGACGGGGAGCTGGACTTCGAGACCGCGGCCGGCCTCGCCAAGGCGCCGCCGAACGAGTTCCGCGCCTGCGTCATCGGCGTGAACTGCGCGGGCCAGACGCAGCCGCTGCACCGGGTGCTGGTCGCCTGGACAGCGCCCAACGTCGGCGGCGTGACCGGCTACATGGTCTACCGGGTGCCCGGCGCGATGCTGCTGCCTGGCGTACCCTGGACGTGTGTCGGCGAGGTGGACGCGACGGTCGGTCAAAACGCCTACTCGCTCGTCGATGCATCCGCGGTGTCAGACGGGGCGGCCTACACGTACTTCGCCGTGGCGCTGTATGGCGACGGCATCCAGAGCGACCCGTCCAATCTCGTCACGCTCACGGGCGTCAACGACGCGCCCACGATCACGTCCATTGGCGACCAGGTCATCCCTGTTGGTGGCACCACCGGACCTCTGAGCTTCACGATCGGCGACGAGGATCCGTCAGCAGTCGTAATCACGGCTGTCTCGAGCAACACGGCCGTCGTCCCCAGCGCCAACATCGTTCTCGGCGGGAGCGGCGCCCTTCGAACGGTCGCCGTCACCGCGTCGAACCAGGGCGGAGCCGCGACCATCACCCTGACGGCCACCGATGGGGCGCGCTCCACGAGCCGGTCGTTCGTGGTCACGGTCAGGCCGGCGACGCCCGTCTATACCTTCATCGGCTTCCTGACGCCCCTGCGGATCGCGGGCAGCGATGCGGCTCCATCGAGCTCGGGAACGCTCAATCTCGGAAAGGCCGTTCCGGTGAAGTGGCGGCTTCAGGTCGGCGGAACGTCCGTGAGCGACCTCCGGTCCCTGCGCCTGCTCGAGGCGGTCCCGGGCACCCCGTCGTCGTCAAACCCGACGTGCCTGCCCAACGGCGGCCCGTCGCTGCTGCTCTTCGACACGGTCAGTGGACGGCCGACCGGGAACAGCACCTATCGCTTCGACACCAACGGCAACCACTTTGCCTTCAACTGGGACACGAGCGCGGCCACGAAGATGAACTGCTACCGGCTGCGGATCACGCTGGCGGACGGGAGTGCCGCGAAGGTGACGACGATTCAGTTCAGGTGAAGCGGCGATCCGCTGACGGTGCTATCGCGGGGAGGCGCCCGCCCGGCGGCGGGCGTCGTCCACAAGCGGATCCCCGGGTGATCCGCCCCGAATCGCCAGGTAGGCGTCGTAGGATTCCGCGGCCCTCGCGCTCTTGAGGCCCTCGCGCACGCGTCCCTGGTAGTAGTAGACCGGTGGAAAGACGCCGAAGGTCGGCTCCTCGTCCAGAAAGAGTGCCAGCGCTTCGCCCTTGCGCCGGATGCACCGATCGAACTCGGAGTCGGCCTGGGGAAACGCGCCCGCCTCGAGATAGGCACGGCCGAGGTCGAAGTGGCCGATCCAGGTGTCCAGCAGCCGATTCGCCTCGGTCAGCGACTGGATCGCCTCGCGCGCGTCTCCCCGCTTCAACAACAACAGGGCCGTGATGATTCGCGCGTAGGCCTGCGGCTCAGCCTGTATTTCCGCGGCAAGGGCTGACGAGAGTTTTTCGGCCCTCGCCGGTGGATCCGTCTCGACGAAGATTCGCGCCGCGAGAAA
>JANPJN010000194.1:0-2205 GCA_031425515.1 Acidobacteriota bacterium
GCGCTGCGCGACGACAACCTCTACGTGCAGCAGATGGCGGTCAGGACATCGGAAACATCGCTGACGATCGACGGCGTTGTCGAGAACTACCTGCGGACGCCGCTGCTGAACGTGACGACGTCAGGCAACCTGTCGCTGCCGGAGATCGGGCGGTTCCTGCCGGCGGTGGCGGGGTACGACCTGCACCCGGCCGTTGACATCAAGGCCAAGGGAACCCTGCGGGCACTCGCGTTGAACCTCGACGTCCGCTCCGAGGCCGGATCCGTCCGGGGGCAGGTGGACGCCGATGCCCAGGCGCCCGACCTGTCCGTACGCGGCGAGGTGGATGTCGAGCGGCTCAATCTCGCGCCGCTGCTGAAGGACGCCTCTCAGAAGAGCGACATCACGGGGCACGCGACCCTCGATCTCACGATGACATCAGCGCCGGCGACCGCGCCGGTTGCCGATCGGCTCGCGGGCACGTTCGCGTTCAACGGGCCGCGAGTGTCCGCGGCAGGCTACGACGCGCGTAACGTCAAGGCGACGGGATCACTCGACGGCCCGCGCATCACGCTCGACGGACGCGCGGCCGCATACGGCGGCACCGCCACTGCCCGCGGCTTCATCGTCACGCCCGCACCCGGCCGCGCCCTGGCCTTCGACCTGACCGGCCAGGCGCGTGGCGTGGATCTGCGAAGGCTGCCGGCCTCGACAGGGGCGCCTGCGCTCGCGACGAATCTGTCCCTCTCGACCTATCACGTCGTGGGCTCGAAGGGCGCCGTCAGCGGCACGGCAACACTCAACGCGTCCGAGGTCGAGGGGGCGTCGATCGGCGACGGCACCACCGCCTCGTTCGACCTGACGCCAGCGGCCATCGCCTACACGGCGAGCGGCAGCGTGGCGGAACTCGATCTCCATCGGCTTGGCGGAGCCCTGAAGGTCGCCGCGCTCGACACGCCCGCCTACGACAGCCGCATCAACGGGACGTTCGACGTGACCGGCACCTTGCCGCGCACACCTCCTGGCCGGCGTCGCACGGCGGAACCTGCGACCGCGCTGATGACGCTCGATGCGTCGGGCAGGCTGTCGGATTCGACGGTGCTGGGCGGGCGCGTGCCGGCGATGGCCTTCGAGGCGCACCTGGATCGCGGCGCGCTCTCCGGGCGGGCCGACGGGCGCTTCGAGGACTTCAATCCCGGCCAGCTCACCGGCCGAAAGGCGGTCGAGGGGAGCGTGACGGGGACCGTCGATGCCCGCTTTGCCCTCGCGAACATCAACGCGCCCCTCACCCCGGACGCCGTCACGGCCGACGGCGTCGTCCGGCTCGAGTCCTCCACGGTCGGAGGCCTGCGCCTCGACACCGCCGCGCTCGAAGGGCGCTACGCCGCGCAGGTGGGAGACATCACGGCCCTCAACGTCGCGGGCCCGGACGTGAAACTGACGGCGTCCGGACGCCTCGCCCTCGATCGCACGACCCAGTCCAACGTCACCTATCACGTCGAGGCGATCAACGTGACCGAGCTCGCGCGGCTGGCGGGGCAGACCGGCGTGGGCGGGACCGCCGTGCTCGACGGCTCGCTCACCGGCAACGGCGCGACACTCAGGACCGACGGCACGCTGGACGGCAGCAATTTGTCCTACGAGGCGAACAGCGCGCTCGACCTGAACAGCCGCTATGCGGTGTCGGTCCCCGATCTCGACTTCGCAAAGGCCCACGTCGAGGCCACGAGCGAGGCGACGTTCGTGAAGGCCGGCGGGATGGAGATCAACGGCATCACGGCGACGACGACCTACGAGCAGAACCGGCTCGATTTCGTCACCAACGTGAAAGAGAAGACGCGCGAGCTCGACGCCCGCGGCCAGCTCGTGCTGCACCCCGACCACCAGGAGATTCACCTTCCCGAGCTCGCCGTGCGGACCGAGGGGGTGGAGTGGCGCACGGCGCCGGGCAGCGAGGCCACGATCAACTACGGCGGAAGCCGCGTGGAGATGAAGGGCGTTCGGCTCGTCAGCGGGGACCAGACGCTCGACGTCACCGGCGCGATCGCCATGGGCGCGAAGCCGTCCGCCGATCGCATCGAGGTTCACGCCCGCAATGTCGATCTCCAGCAGCTCCAGCGCCTGGCGCTCATGGATCGAGGGCTCGCGGGGCGCGTCAATGCCGACGCGATCGTGTCCGGCTCCACGGCCGCCCCGAAGATCGACGGCACGGTGTCGGTCGTCAAC
>JANPJN010000195.1:0-2981 GCA_031425515.1 Acidobacteriota bacterium
CTTGCAGGCCGTTATGCAATACATCTGCCAGTATATGAGCCGGTAAGTCTACCGAGTCACGCCCGAAAAGTAAAGCCTCAGCCGTACGAGGTGCCCAGCAGTGTGCACTTCTGACGCACGAGTGAGACACCCACGTCCCACCGGCCCGCAGCGCCGCACCCTCGCCCCTTCAGCCGCCTATGCGATTGATGGCACGAGAGTTAGACCCGGTTCCCCCGCTCGCGTCGGGGGGGGCCTGTGGCGATTGCTGATTTAGACGCCAGACCCCCCGGTGCCGGTTCGGCCAAAAGGTGTGGCATGAGTGTGACGAAGCGGGCAAAGGCAATGCCCGCGCGCGGATAGTTACTGTACGCGCTGGGTGCCGGCGGACCGGCTGGGGAGAATGCCCCTGTCCAGGAGCCGGCGGCCATCCCGGACGCTGCCGGTCTTCAGCCACTTTTCGTAGAGTCGCAGCACGTCCGGCTCCGACGCCGCGCCCGTCTGCTCGCTGACATCGGATAACACGTCGGTGAAGGCGACGAACTTTCGGGACAGTTCGCCAAACACTTCCCCGATCGCGTCGCGCTCCCGCCGGCTGAGGGAACCGTACGCAAACTCGCCCATCGAGACGTAGTAGTCCACGTCCACCGTGCGCCGCGGAAAGCTGCCCGGGAAGAAGCCCGAGACGAACAGCGAGAAGTCGCCGAGGCTCTGCAACTGGGTCCGGCGGAGCGCGCCCCCGGTGTCGAGGGCCCGTGCGAGGCGGAACGCGAGCGGCTCCGCATCGCGACCAAAGCCCTCGCCGTCGGCGCGCACGAACTGGCACAGGAGGTTCACGAGGTAGTGGCTGGTCAGAATGCCGGCGGTGACGTGCTGGCGGGACAGGGCGGAGTCGAGTCGATCCCTGAAATACCCGGCGGGCGATTGCGGATCCAGAAGCGGCCTGTCCATGGGTCCTCCTCCTTGCGCATCTACGCCCCGCCGTGTTGACGGGCCGTGCAACCTCGGCTGCAACTCGTGTTCCGGCAGCCCTACCCCCTCGAAACGCCCCCAATCCGGCGGTGCGGCCCGGAAAAACACTGGGACATCATGGGAGAGATTTACCAGAACCGTCACCTGCTGGAACCAGAAGTGCCTGCCCAGGACGGTTTGGGGTATAATCCAGTGTTTGTGCTTCCGCTAACGGGCGGCACAGTCCATTACCGAGTTCACTTCGTACACGCCCTCGGGGCGTTCAGGTTCATCAGATGGCGAAACGCTGCGAAATCTGCGGAAAAGGCCCGGTCGTCGGCCGGAATGTCAGCCACGCGCACAACGTCACCCCCCGGCGGTTCGAGCCGAATCTCCAGCGCGTCCGCGCCCTCGTCAATGGCGGGATTCAGCGCCTGCGCGTCTGCACGCGCTGCATCCGGTCGAACAAGATCGTCAAGGCCGGTTCCGCCAAGGCCCCCCAGACCGCGTAAGCCATAGGGCGGCTCCTACCGGGCCGCTCGTTCGACGTCCACCACTCCGGGAATCCCGCGCAGCGACTTGATCACCTTCTGCAGGTGCTTCACGTCGCTGATCTCGACCGTCATATCGATCCGCCCCACCTGATCGTCCACGGTGGCCTCGACATTCCTGATGTTCGTGTCGATGCCGGCGATCTTGGCGCTCACGTCCGCCAGGATCCCGCGCCGGTCCTCGACCTGGATCGTCAGTCGCACAGTGTAGGGCTTCGCATCGCTCCCCTTGTCCCACTCGACCGAAATCTTCCGCTCGGGGTCGTACAGCAGATTGACCACATTCGGACAGGCGGCCGAGTGCACGGACACGCCCTTCCCGCGGGTGATGTAGCCGATAATCTTCTCCCCGCGGATCGGATTGCAGCAGCGCGCGCGGAACACCATCAGGTCGTCGATGCCGTGCACGGTGATCTTGTCTTCGCCGGTACCGAGCACCCGTCGCACGACCGACGCCAGCCCCGTCGTCGGCTCCTTCAGCTCCGCCTGCGGCACGAAGCGCGCGAGCACGGTCTTCGCCGACAGCTTGCCGTAGCCGAGCGCGGCATAGAGCTCCTCGGCCTTCCCCATCCCGTACTCGGCCAGCACCCGCGCCATCGTGGCAGGCTCCGTCAGGGTCTTGAGGCTCAGGCCGAAGCGCTTCGCTTCCTTGTCGAACAGCTTCCGCCCGAGCTCGAGGCTCCGCTCCTTCTCCTCGGAGTGGATGAAGTGCCGGATCTTGTTTCGCGCCCGTGACGTGACGACGAAGTTCAGCCAGTCGCGGCTCGGTTTGTGCCCGGGCGTCGCGACGATCTCGACGATGTCTCCATTGCGGAGCCGGGCACGCAGCGGCACCATCTTGCCGTTGACCCTCGCCCCCACGCAGTGATGGCCGACGTCGGTGTGGATCGAGTACGCGAAATCGACCGGCGTGGAGTCGCGCGGCAGCGACTTCACCTCCCCCTTGGGGGTGAAGATGTAGACCTCCTCAGGATACAGCTCGATCTTGAGGTTCTGGAGGAACTCCTGCGGGTCACGCACCTCCTGTTGCCACTCCAGGAGCTGCCGGAGCCAGACAAAGTACTGCTCGTCGCGCCCGGCGCCGACCCGGCCTTCCTTGTACTTCCAGTGGGCCGCAATCCCCTCCTCGGCCGTCCGGTGCATCTCGGCGGTCCGGATCTGCACCTCGAAGGGCACGCCGCGCTCGCTGATGACGGAGGTGTGGAGCGACTGATACCCGTTGGGCCGCGGCATCGCGATGAAGTCCTTGATGCGGCCCGGCACCGGCGACCATGTCTGATGGATGATCCCGAGCGCCCCGTAGCAGTCCTTCACCGACTCGGTGATGATGCGCAGCGCGACCATGTCGTACACCTGATCGAGCTCGATCTTCTGCCGCTTGAGCTTCTGGTGGATGCTGAAGAGGCGCTTGATCCGTCCGTCGATTTCCAGCACGGGCACCTGGGCCTCGGCCAGCTTCGCCGAGACGGTTTTCTTCAGCTCCTCGATCATCCCCTCCGT
>JANPJN010000196.1:0-2318 GCA_031425515.1 Acidobacteriota bacterium
ATCGCCCGGGCGTTCAGGGAGCAGCCGGGGGTCGATGTCGTCGCCGGATCGGTGCAGCCGCTCTGGTCGCACGTCCCAGCCGACTGGATCACGCGCGAGTGGTGGGGCGCGGCAGGGCTCATCGACCGCGGCGCTCAGCCCTTCCGGGTGTCCCGCAGTCGATGGATGTGCCTGCCGGGCGGCAACATGGCGTGGCGGCGGTCGGCGTTCCTGGCGCTCGGCGGCTTTTCTCCGCAGTGCCCCCGTTCGGAGGATCGCGAACTGACCGCCCGCTACCTGCTCACGGGCAGGGAAGCCTGGTACGCGCCCGATGTGCGGGTGTATCACCACCGCGACGGCGCACAGCTCACGAAGGCCTTCTTCCGGAACTGGTACCGCACCGAAGGTGACATGCGGGCCAGGTTTGGCGGCGAAGAGCTGTTCACGCCCGACGGATATCTGCGGCCGATCCCGGCCGACGCGCCGAAGATGCTGGGCGTCTCGCGCTATGTGTATCGACAGTGGCTCGACGCCGTGCGCGCGTGCGTCGTGGCCCGGCTGCGGGGGCGTCCGCTCGACGCGTTCCGGCACGAGGCACGGGTCGTGTTTCTTTCCTCGTATCTGCGCCGCCGCATCGAGCTGACCGCGACATCGGGAAGTCCGGTGATGCATCGTGCGGGCGCCGCGATCGCTCGTCGGAGTGAAGAGACGAGGCCCGCGCTCGCGTCACCCGCCGATTGGGCCGATCGTACGCCGCCGACGCGCATGAGCGTGCGTGGCGCGCGGATGGTCGGGTGGCTTCGCGGCTCGGCGAGCTGAGTCAGCCGGAAGACGGCGTAGCCCACACGCACCTCAGGGCAGATCCAGCCGGGTCGGTACTTTCCAGGTCTTCGCGAGAATGCCCGACGCCGGGGTGTAGGGAAATCCCCAGATCCAGAACGTGCCATCCCTGCGAACAGCGTAGGAGCGCATGTTGCCCAGATACACGGCGGCCACGTTGGTGAGCGCGGTCTTCACAGGCCTCAGTTCATAGGGGTTGGCGCTGCCGGTGCCACTTTCGCCGTATCCGTTGTGGCCCCACATCCGAAGCGTGCCGTCGCCAAGCAGGGCCGCCACGTTCCCGCCTCCGATTGCGAGGTGTTGCGCACCGACGATGCCCTTGACCTGGAGCGGCAGGAGGTTCCGGCCGCCGGGGTCGTCGGGCGCACCTGGCCGCTCGCCGCCATGGCCCATCATCGCCGAGTCGCCCGCGCCCCACATCCACACCGTGCCGTCCTGGCGCACCGCGCCCGACACACCGTGGCCGGCGGAGTTGCCGGCGGCAATCGCCACGACGCTGTCAAGGCCGGCCACCGTTGCGGGCTTCCATCCGACAGCACGTGTGCCCACACCGAGCTCGCCCGAGTGCCCCGTCCCCCACGACATGATGTGGCCGTCGCGTGTGAGTGCGAGGCTATGCGTGCCGCCCACCGCAATCTGCGAAATACCCTCGAGTCCTGGTACGGGGACGGGCGCCAGGGCACTGACGACGCGCAGGTTGCCGGCGGGCATGGCGTCGCCGCCGCCGAGGGCGCCGGCGTCGCGCGTTCCCCACGCCCAGACGGTGCCGTCCTTGCGCAGCGCCACGGCGTGCTTGTTGCCTGCCGCGATGTCGATGATGTTGGCGAGGTCCGTGACCCTGACGGGCGCGACCGACGGCCTGGGATACTTACCCAGCACGCCGTCGGCGCCACTGGCGCCATTTCCGAGCTGTCCCGCGTCGTTGTCGCCCCACGCGACGACGGTGCCGTCCTCGAGCAACGCGTAGCCGGTGAACCCTCCGAGGTTTCCGCCGCCGACGGCCACCTTCAGCACCTTGCCTGGCAGGTCGAGCACCACGGGCGCGGGAACGGCGCCACCTGGAGACCGTCCCCACGTGACCACGGAGCCGTCGGCCTTCACCACCAGGATGCCTCCGCCCGAAGCGACATCGCGGATGAGACCGGGCGCCGGTGGCGCCTGCGCGCCGAGGACGGTTGTGGCCAGGAGTGCGACGCCGACGACTGCGAGGGAGGATTTCACAGGCCAACTCTACAGTGCTTCAGACGCTCACGGCAGGCGTTTGAGCGAACGGCCGCGAGTCGATGTGCGACCTTGCCGGAACGACGCTCGCCGAACGCTCTCCGCGGGATGCTAGAATGCCCGCACGCGCCAGGCTCCGCTGCCTCGTCCGGCGCATTTTTGACGGACACCGATACACCATGCCGAGAATCTTGATAGCTATCGTGCTCGCGGCAGCCCTCGCGGCAAGCCTGCAGGCGCAGCAGTGGCCCACGTGGCGCGGTCCCGCCTCCTCGGGC
>JANPJN010000197.1:0-6281 GCA_031425515.1 Acidobacteriota bacterium
GCCGAGGCATCGAGGCTGTCGGCGCCGGGCACGAATGGAGCGCCCACGCGCACGTGGATCGGCGCACGCCGGAACCCGGACCACGAATGTCGCAGGCGCTCCTGTCCCCACGCCGCCACCGGTACGACGGGAGCCCCGGACGCGGCCGCCATCCACGCGACTCCCGTCAGGCCCTGACCGAGACGCCCGTCGCGGCTCCGGGTCCCTTCCGGTCCAAGCGCGACGATCCCTCCTGAGCGAAGCACCGCCACGGCCTCGTCAATGGCCGCGCGATCCCCGCTGCCCCGCGCGACATAGATGGCGCGGCCGAACGTCTGAAGGAACCAGTGGCTGAACGGCGATCGCGACAGGTAGTCGGCCGCCAGCAATGTTGCGGGACGCGGCAGCAGCGTCATCACGAGGGGCACGTCGATGTAGCTCAGATGATTGACGGCCACGATACAGGGACCGCGCAGCGGAAGATGCTCCAGCCCCTCGGCATCGATGTCGGTGAGCGCCCGGAAGGCCCAGGAGATGGCGCGGCGCGCCACCTTCGGCCGCCCGGTCCACTCGGGCGCAGCTTCCGATGCGGCTTCATGCGCGGGTTCGGTCGCGGCTTCACGCGCCGGTTCCGCGGCGGTCGCCCGAGGCGGCATCGTCGGTCCCGCAATCGCGTGCTTCGACTCGTTGCCGACAGTGGAGCTGTCGGTCCCGCCCGCAAGGGGCGGGAGCGTTGGCTCGCTGACGGGCGCTGGCGGCGCGCCGGCGGCGTCGAGAATGAGGGCCCCGAGCACCTTGATGCTCGCGCCCTGAAGCACCCGGACGAGCGGGATCTCGACCCCGAGATCCACGGCAAGCGCCGTGGTGAGCTCCACGCCCGTGAGCGAGTCGGCCCCGAGCTCGACGAGCGGCCTCAGCACATCGACGCCCGCCGGCGCCAGGCCGAGAACCTTTCCGACCTTGCCCCGCAAGTACTCCTCGACCCATTCCGCTCGCGCGCGTCCGTCCCCGATCGATCGAAGCTGTCGTCCGAGGTTTCCCTCGCTCTGGCCTTCAACGCCTGTCGCTTCGGGTACCAGGTGCCTGAAACGCGGTGATGCCGCCCGCGACGGCAGCGTGCCGGCCCAGCGCCGCCAGTCGATACGACAGGCCAGCAGCGGCGGCACGTCGCGACGGAGGGTCCACTCGAGCACCTCGATCGCCTGGTGGTCGCTGAACGGTCTGTAGCCATACGCCTCGAGACGCTCGCCAATCGCCGCGTGCCGCGACACGTACCCCGACTCCCCGAGCACCCCCCAGTTGATCGCGTGCGCGACCCGGCCGGCTCGACGCCGCGCGGCCACGAGGCCATCGAGAAACGCGTTGGCGGCGCAATAGTTCAACTGGTGCTGATTGCCGAGCACGGACGAGGCAGACGAAAACAGCACGAAGTAGTCGAGCGGCAGGTCGAGCGTTGCCCGATGCAGATTCCAGGCGCCCGCCGCCTTCGGACCCATCACGCGCGCCACCCGACCCGTGTCCATCTCCGACAGAGGCCCATCGTCGAGCACCATGGCCGCGTGGAAGACGCCGCGGACTGGCGGGTGTGTGGCGGCGAGCCCGTTCAGGATCCCGCTGACGGTGTCCTCGCTCGCCACGTCGGCCGCGAAGACATCAACCTGAGCGCCCTCCGCGCGCAGCGCCTCGATGGCAGGCGTGCTCTCCGGCGTCAGACCCCTGCGTCCGAACAGGACCAGATGGCGGGCCCCCTGCCGTACGAGCCAGCGCGCCAGCGTGAGGCCGAACCCGCCCAGTCCGCCGCTGACGACGTAGGTGGCGTCGGCGCGGCAGAGCGGCTCGTGGCCGGCGGACCCTGGCTCGAGGGGCGGCTGCGCCTGGGTGAGTACGACCTTTCCGATGTGGCGCGCCTGCGCCATGAAGCGCATGGCGTCCTCGAGCGCCGGCATCTCGAACTCATGCATCGGCAGCGGTTCGAAGTCGCCGCGCTCGAAGCCGACCATCACGGCGCGCAACAACCGCGAGACCAGCGCCGGGCGCTCGGCGCACATGCGATCGAGATCGATCGCCGAGAAGGACAGATTCTTCCGGAACGCCAGCAGGCCCAGCGGGCTGTCCTGATAGATGTCGCGCTTGCCAATCTCCAGGAAGCGGCCGTACGGCCGCAGCAGGGCCAGGCTGCGCGTGAGCGCCTCACCCGCGAGCGAGTTGAGGACAACGTCCACGCCTTCACCGTGTGTGAGGTCCATGACCTCGTCGGCGAATGCGAGCGAGCGCGAGTCCATGACGTGCTCGACGCCCTGCGCCCGAAGCCAGGCGCGCTTTTCCGCACTGCCGGCGGTGGCGAATACGGTGGCGCCTGCCCGCCGCGCAATCTGCACCGCCGCAAGCCCGACACCTCCGGTGGCGGCGTGGATGAGGACGCGTTCGCCGGGCGCGAGCCGTCCGACGTGCTCGAGCGCGTAGAGCGCGGTGACGAACACGCAGGGGATCGCAGCCGCCTGTGCGGCGGTGAGCCGGCCGGGGCAGGGGGCGACGAGATCCGCGCGGGTGGTGCTGGCGGCGGCGAATGCGCCCGGGACGATGGCGACGACTCTGTCGCCTGGGGAGAACGCGGTGACATGCTCCCCGACCGCCGTGACGACGCCCGCGGCATCGAGCCCGAGCAACTGGCGGCCGAAGCCTCCCTCGGCTTCGAGCCCCGGGATCATGCCCATGGCGAGCATCACGTCGCGGAAGTTCAGGCCCGCGGCTTCGATCCGGACCGCCACGTCGTCTGGCCCTGGCGGCGAAGCGGCGACGCTGCGGAAGACCAGTGTCTGAAGTGCGCCCGGCGTGTCGATCTCGGCGCGCCATGACGTCGGCGGGGAAGACTCCGGAGCTGATGTGGACCGGACAGAGGCCGACGCGAGCGGAAACCGCGCGAGACGCTGCCCGAAGAGTCGGTCGCCGCGGATCGCCACTTCGTCTTCGTCCAGGCCGGTTGGGGACACGAGCCACCCGGCCAGATGGTCGAGCGATCGATCCGAGCCGGGATCGAGATCGAGCAGCCGGCACCGCACGTCCGGTTGTTCGACCATGATGGCGCGGGCCGTGCCCACGAGCGTCGATGGCCCGGGTTCGTCGCCTCCCGCTCCGACCGCCTCCCTGGCGCCTGTCGTCACGATCCAGAGCTCCGGCGGCCTGCCGTCGGTGCGTCGGGGTGCGCGTGACAGCGCGTCCGCGAGACCCGCCAGGTCGGACGAGACCACGGCCTGATCGCGGACCCATCGGGTGACATCACCGTCGGTGGGAACATCAGGCGCCGTCATGCGGCCGGCGATGTAGACCACGCCGCGAATCGACGCCGCTCCGTCGGGACTCAACATCCGGAGGGCGTCAGCCTGATTCTGCGGTCTGAGACTCACGACGCCGAGGCGCGCCAGCCTGGCGCACAGGTCCGCACCGGAGCGCTCGTCGTCGCCCATGACGATCCATTCCCGCGCCTGATCGTGCGCGGGAAGGGCCACCGCGTCCGGAGCCCTCGCGATGAAGAGCGTCTGCCCTGGCGCCGCGTCAGGCGTGAGACCTGGCGGCCGGTCCGCCAGGCAGACGACCGGGTCGAAGGTCTCGGCGCGGAGGAGGTCGAGCCAGTGCGACTGGGGCAGGAGCGGATGATCCGGGCGGCGCGCGTGGTCCCGGAAGCTCCACCAGCCGTCAGTCTGGCCAAAGACCGCGTCGAGCCAGAAGGGCCTGCGCGTGATCTCGAGCAGCACGAGGGCGCCGCCGGCCGCCAGCAGGCCGCGGAGGCGTTGGAGCGTTCGCCCCAGGTCCGCCGTGGCGTGGAGCACATTGGCCGCGACGATCACGTCGAAGCTGCCCGCCGCGAAGCCCTGGGCCTCGGGGTCCGTTTCCAGATCGAGGACGCGGGCACGAAACGACGGCCGGCCGTGCCAGCGATCCGCTGCGCGCTGCACGAACACCGGGGAGAGATCGGAAAATGTGAACTCGACTGGCCGGGCGTCCACGGCCTCGAGCAGGAAGCCCGTGCTGCCGCCCGTGCCTGCGCCCACTTCGAGCATGCGAAGCGGTCGGTCGCCGGCCACGGTCGAGGCGAGCGTGCGCGCGGCGTCCGCGAGGATCAGGTTCCAGAACTGCATCGAGGCGGACTCGGTGTAGAAGCGCTCGAGCGTGGGGAGCATGTCCCCGGAGAGAAGCGTCTCGACCCCCGCGGTTTCCCCGGACAGGTTTCGGGCGAGGTACGGCCCAGCCCCGGCGATCAGGTCGGCTTCGCCGCCGTACCCCGGAAACGTCTCACGCAGGGTCGCGAGAATCCCGGCGGGATGATCCGAGGCGGTCGGGCCCGCCACGACCCACCCGTCGCCGCGGTCTGCCAGCCATCCGCGGTCCCGCAGGGCGGCGAGCGACCGTTCGAGAAGCCTGCGGCGCGGCGCCGTCACGCGCCCCTCGAGATCGCCGCGGGCGATGAAGCCGGCGGCATCGGCGGAACCCAGATCGCGCAGTGCGGCCGCCATGTAGGAGAGGGCGGCGTCGTTCAGACCGGCTTCGGCGTCGTAGTACTGCGCGTACTGCAGCCGTTGGTCGAGCGCCGACACGGCAGGTTGCAGCGCCACGATGCCCGCGATGGCTTCGCGTGTGAACACCGGCCCGGCGTCCGCCGGCCATTCCGGCACCGCCGGCCCGCACTCGTGCCAGACCTGTTCGTAGAGCCAGTCGCCGAGTGATTCGACCGAGGGCCGTGTGAGCGCATCCACAGGATGGCAGCGCAGGCCACGCACGTCGGCGGTCAGGGTACCGTCCTCGCTGAAGATGGCCACGTCGCCCACGACCTGCGTGTCGCTCAGCTCTCTCACGCGCGCGTGGGCCCAGAAGGGCGACCGCGACGGACCGTAGACCGTGAGCTCGTCGAGCTTCACGGGCAGGAACAGGCGCGTGCTGGCGTCCGGCGAGGAGACGAACAGCAACTGGAATGCTGCGTCCAGCAGTGCCGGATGCACGTGGTAGCCGCGCTCGTCGAGGCTGCCGTCGGACGTCACGAGCGCAATCGCTTCGCCCGTGCCGCGCAGGATCGACGTCAGGCCGCGGAACGCCGGACCGTACTCGAGCCCGCGCCGGCCCAGGTCGGTGTAGCACGCCTCCCGGCTCACAGCATCGGTGCATCGGGTCCGGGCCTGCTCGAGCGTGTCCGTGTGGCCCGCTGGCGCCAGCCGTCCAATCGTTCCGGAGGCATGCAGCGTCCACACCCCGCCTTCGGGTGCGCTCAGGATTTCAAACCGGGCGCCGTCACGGCTGAGCGTGGACTGCAGTCGAACGCGCTCGTCGTTCAGGAAGAGCGCGCGGGAGAACTCGACCTGGGTGAGCCGGACCGGGAAGCCGGGCGCGACGACCGTTCTCGCCGCCAGGGCCGCTTCGATGTAGCCCGCGGCCGGAAACACCGTCGCCCCCTGCACACGGTGGTCCTCCACCCACGCGAGCCGTTCGTCCGGGAGCTGCGCCTCCCAGACGGGCACCGCCGAGGGGATGCGTCGCTGAAGGAGGGGATGCGTCTCCGATTCGCTCGCGCTGGTGTCGGTCCAGGTGCCGCCGGTCGAAGGTTCGAACCAATGACGACTGCGATCCCACGCGTACGTCGGAAGCGCCACGACGGGAGCGGGGCCGCCCGCGACGCGCGCCCAGTCGATCGCCCGGCCCGAGACGTACAGCGCCGCCACCGCGCGCAGCAGCGTCGTGCGATCGTCGAGCTCGCGCCGCAGCGTCGGCAGCACGGCCCCCTGCGATCCCGCTGCCGTCAGGCACTCCCGGATGGACACGGCGAGCACGGGGTGCGGGCCAATCTCCAGAAAGGTCCGGCAGCCGCCGTCGATCACCGTCTGAATCGCCGGCCCGAACTGCACTCCCTCGCGAAGGTTTCGCCACCAGTACTCGGAAGAGACGTCCGGGCCGGGCATGGCCTGGCCGGTCACGGTGGACACGAGATCGATGGACGACTCGTGCGCCTCTATTCCCTCGAGCGAGGCCGCGAGCTCCCGCCGGAGCGGATCCATGCGCGCGCTGTGGAACGGCGCGTCCACGGGCAGGAAGCGCGCAAAGAGCGATCGTCCCTGCAGTTCCTGCTCGATCTCCGTCAGGCAATCGGCATCGCCCGACAGCGTGATGGACGAAGGGCTGTTGACGGCGGCCAGCGCCACCCGATCGCCGTAGCGCTCAGTCCATGGCCGCGCCTCGGCCGGTGGAACGCCCGCGGCCAGCATGCGTCCCTGGCCGGTCGCGCGCACCTGCAGCCGGCTCCGATGGTGCACGAGCGC
>JANPJN010000198.1:0-8707 GCA_031425515.1 Acidobacteriota bacterium
CCTGCTCGGGGACGCGGGGAGTGTCGAGGAGGCCGATCAGCTCGTCGAGCGCTACCGATCGAAGCCCGCGGTGGACGCCGCGCTCGCCGGAGCGCGCGCCTTCTGGGACCGTCTGCTCGGGACATTGACCGTCCGGACGCCGGATCGGTCGCTCGACCTGATGCTCAACCGGTGGCTGCTGTACCAGACGCTCGCGTGCCGCATCTGGGCACGGTCGGCCTTCTACCAGTCGAGCGGCGCCTTCGGGTTCCGCGATCAGTTGCAGGACACCCTGGCGCTCCTGCCGGCCGCCCCGGCGCTCGTGCGCGCGCACCTGCTCCACGCCGCGTCGCGACAGTTCGTCGAGGGAGACGTCCAGCACTGGTGGCACGAGCCTGGGGGCAGGGCGTGCGCACCCGCTTCTCTGACGACCGGCTCTGGCTCGTCTACGCGGCACTCGAGTACACCGCGGCGACCGGCGATCTCGGTGTACTCGACGACACTGCGCCATTTCTCACGGCGCGCATCCTCAACCCGGACGAGCACGAGGCCTACGAGGTCCCCGGGGTCTCGCAGGAGACGGCGACGCTCTACGAGCATTGCGTGCGCGCGATCGCCGTCAGCATGGGCACCGGCGCCCACGGCCTCCCCCTCATCGGCACGGGGGACTGGAACGACGGGATGAGCATGGTGGGCCCGGAAGGACGCGGCGAGAGCGTCTGGCTTGCGTGGTTCCTCGTGTCGATCCTGCGTCCCTTCGCGCGCATTGCCGCCTCGCGCGGAGAGACGGAGCGTGCCGCGGCGTGGGAAGCCCACGCGACCGCGGTCGCCGCCGCCGCCGAGAATGCCTGGGACGGCGCCTGGTACCGGCGCGCCTATTTCGACGATGGGACGCCGCTCGGATCGAAGGACAACGAGGAGTGCCAGATCGACGCGATCGCCCAATCGTGGTCCGTGATCTCCGGCGCCGGGGATCCGGAGCGCCGCGAGCGCGCGATGGCGTCGGTCGCTGAGCGTCTGATCCGGCGCGAGGACCGCCTCGCCCTCCTGCTGACGCCCCCCTTCGATCACATGGTCCCGAGCCCTGGCTACATCCAGGGGTATCTGCCGGGCGTTCGTGAGAACGGCGGGCAATATACCCATGCGGCGCTGTGGAACGTGCTCGCACTCGCGCGACTGGGCGATGGCGACGGCGCTTCGGCGCTCTTCTCGCTCATCAATCCGGTCAACCATGCGCGGACGGCAGAGGCTGTCGGCCGGTACCGCGCGGAGCCGTATGTCGTCGCAGCCGACGTGTACTCGGTGCCGCCTCACACCGGACGCGGCGGCTGGACGTGGTACACCGGATCGGCCGGATGGATGTACCGCATTGGCGCCGAAGCCCTCCTGGGCATCGGCCTGCGAAACGGGGCGCTGCACATCGATCCCTGCATTCCGCGCGCGTGGCCTGGTTTCGAAGCGGTCTTCAAGCCGGCCAATACGCCGTACCGCATCAACGTGGAGAACCCCTCAGGCGTAAGCCGGGGCGTGGCCCTGCTGGAAGTGGACGGGGTGAACCTGACCGGACAGGACGTGCCGCTCCTCGACGACGGGATAGAGCATGTCGTGCGGGTGGTGCTGGGTGCGCCCGTGCAGCGGCCGGCTCAGGAGGGCGCGTCGGCCGGCGCGGGACGGTCCGACGCGCCGGCCTCGCAAGGTTAAGGGTCTGAGGCGCAGCCTCGCTAGATGTAGGCGATGCAGTCGATCTCGACGAGTGAGTTGCCGGGAATCCCGCCCGCCGCCGCGATGGTTGTCCTGACACCCGGCTCCGGCCCGAAACGGCCGAGGAACGCGACGTTCATCGCGGCGTAGTCCTTCAGGTCGTTCAGGTAGACATTCACCTTCAGGACCTTCTCCATCGACGATCCCGCACGCTCCAGGTTCTTCTGCATCTCGTCGAGCACGTGCTTCGTGTGCGCGGTGATGTCTCCCTCGAAGTGCGCGCCGATACCCGAGATGAAGACCAGGTTGCCATAGGACACGACGCCGTTGAAGAGCGGGGTTTTCTCGGGGCGTTTGCCGCTGGCGTAATGGACCTTCTTGGTCGGCGTCTCCGCGCTCCCCTGCGCGGCCATGGTGGCCGGAGCGGCAATCGCGGCCGCGGCCGCAGCGGCCGGGGCCTTCTTCAGGAACGTCCGTCGATTCTCGGTCGCCATCTGCTACCTCCTGGGGGTGGCGGGCGCCGGGTTGAGTCCGTCCCACCGTGCATCGCCGGTTTGTCCGTATCCCGCCGGCAGGGTGCGCCAGTCGGGTTTCGAGAGTCCGTTCCGGTCGTAGACGACCTTGCCGTCGCGGACGGTCAGCTCGCACATCAGGCGCTGGCTCGCATCCATGCGCGCCCCGTGCATGTCCACCAGGCCGAAGCGTCCGGTCTCGACGCGCAGGACCGCGACGTCCGCCAGCGATCCGACGGAGAGATTGCCGAGCGCATCCTGTCGAATCTCCCGGGCCGGGTTCCACGTCGATCGCGCGATCACGTCGTCGAGCGACATGCCCATCGCCATGAACTTGTCCATCACGTTGAGCATGTCCTTCATCCCGGCGTTCATGCTGCCGATGTGCAGGTCGGTCGAAATCGAGTCCGGCACGAACCCCTCCTTGACGGCGGGCGCGGCCACGCGCCAGAGGAAGCTCCCGCCGCCGTGCCCGACATCGAAAATCACGCCACGCTTCCGCCCTTCGAGCAGGGCCGCGTTGACGCGCCCGGACGGGTTCTGCTCGCCGCGCAGGCCCGAGTACATGTGGGTGTAGATATCGCCCGGACGCAGCTTCTTCGTGACGAGCTCGCTCAGCGGCCGCTCCGCCTTGTTCGCCCCGAAGTCCACCATCACCGGCACGCTGGCGAGCGTGCCAGCCTCCACCGCGCGCTCGACGGGCGCCCACTCCGGGCCCCCATAGTGCGCGGTCTTGATCCCCACGATCAGCCCGGGGTGCCGGCGCGCCATGTCGGCGGTCGGCTGGACCTCCATGTCCGCGAGGTCCTGCTCGTACGCGCCGCCGCGCATGCCGTGCCCGACGATGTTGAGGAAGGCCAGGATGCGGGTCTTCGAGCGATCGATGATGCGCTGCTTGAAGTCCTCGAAGTTGCGCCAGCCGGCGCAGCCGGCGTCGGCGACCGTGGTGACGCCGACGCGGAAGGTGAAGCCGTCGGGAGACAGGCTGTTGTCGCCCGCGTAGGAGCGCCGCTCGCCCGTGCCGGTGTAGGTGTGGGCGTGGATGTCGATGAGGCCCGGGGTGACATACAGGCCCGTGGCGTCCACCGTCTTCACCGCGTCGGCGGGGTTGAGCGCGGCCGCCACGGCCGCAATTCGGCCGCCGGCGATCGCGACGTCACGGACGGCGCTCAGGTTGTTCTTTGCGTCGATGACGTGGCCGCCCTTGAGGAGCAGGTCGTACCGGGGGGTCGAGGCGGGCTGGGGCGCGGTCTGCCGCGCCGACACGGTGAGGGCGCCCAGCCCGAGCGAAAAGGCCGCGGCGCCGAGAGCGAGGCGTGCGCGTCGGGACCCCATCAGGCCCTCCGCCCCGCGCGCCGCGTGGCCGTCCACCGGGCGCCGAGATACTCGCCCATGTCGAGGGTGCCGGCCATCTGATCGCCCGCGAGCGTGCCGGTGAACGTCATGCCGATGGCGTCCCCGTGCTGCTCCCCGAAGGCGCTCCGGATGCGCACGGCGGCGCCGTCGATGCTGCCCGTCACTTCGCGCGTCATGAACTCCCCCTGGTGCAGCCCACCGAGATCGTTGCCCTTCTGGATCAGGTGCAGCGTGTGGCTGGAGGTGGAGGCGGCGTATTCGATGCGCACCGTCCAGGCCCCTGTGAGGTCGGCAGACGCCGCGGCGGGCGGGGCCGGCTGTGGCGCCGCGGACGGCTTCGACAGCACCGCGACGAGGCGATCGGCAACCACGCGTTCGTCGCCTGGCGCGAGCATGTAAGGGGTGACGGAGACGCCCGTCTGCCCGGGCTGATCCGTCTGCCGGATCGCGTCGAGGGTGATGCGCGGCGAACCGTCGAACAACTGGCGCGCCACGACATCACCTGCCGCGCCGAGTTTCTGGCGGTCCCACACAATCCTGAGCACCGGCGTCCGGTTGGACAGTCCCGCGGGCTGGACCATCGTCGTCGTCACGCCACCGATCGACGAGACGCGCTGGCTGATGTGGTCGAGCCAGCCGGTCCATCGCTTCCACTCCGCGTCGTGATCGCGCCTGACCCACATCTCGACCGCCGTCAGCATGCCGATCGCGTCCTCCTTGCCGACCTTCAGCGACCGCGTGACGCCGTGATGCGGCGCGCTGTGGACCCACGCGGCGCGCACGAGGTCCTTGCGCCCGAGCAGCAGTCCTGCGGTCTGCGGCCCCCGCAGGCATTTGCCGCCGCTGTAGGCGACCAGCGTCGCGCCATTCTTCAGGTGCACGTTCGGAATCGTGAGGATCTCGGCCGCCGCGTCCACCACAATCGGGACGCCCTTCGCTTTCGCAATCGGCGCCATGGCCGAGACGCTCAGCGGGCTGTTGTCCGCATTCGGCCCGGCGAGCACGTAAATCATCGCCGTGCGCGGACCGATCGCCGCCTCGAAGTCGGCCGGTGTCGACACCTCCACGACGCGCAGCCCGATGGATCGCAAGGCGGCGTCGTACACGTTGCGCGAGTGCGTAGGGATGATCGCTTCGTCTTTCGGAAACCCGCTCAGATCGGGCAGCCGAATGTGCAGATCGGGGTTGCCCCCGGCGACGCAGGCGGCGGCCGCGAGCGTCAGACCGGCGGAGCACCCGTTCGATACCATCCCCCACTCCGCGCCGGTAAGGGTCGCAAGTCGCGCGCCCACGGCCTCGGCGAGCTCGTCGAGGTGCACGTACTTCTGTGCCGCCGCGTCCATCGCCGCCCGCACCTCGGGCAGCATCGTCGAACCGCTGATGATGGTGAAGGTACCGCGCGCGTTGATGAGCGGCCGGACGCCGATCGCCTGATACACGTCGGCCCCTGGCTCGAGCGCGGCCGGCGCCGGCGTGAGGGGCGGCTGCGCGTCCGCGTGAAGGGCGCCCGGCAGGGCGAGGGCCCCGCCGAGCGCCCCGCCGCGACGCATCAGCTCGCGGCGGGTGAAGGTGGACTGCGTCATCGGGTCCCGCTCCTTAGAAGAAGAACTTGATCACCATCTCGACCGTCCGGGCCGTGCTGACGGTGCTGGTGATCGTGCCGAACGTGTTGGGCGCGTTCAGGTCGCGCGCGGGCGGTCCGAAGCTCGGCGTGTTGGTCAGGTTGAACGCCTCGGCGCGAAACTCGAAGTAGCGCTTGCCGCCGGCGTTGAACTGCTTGGCCAGCACGGCGTCGATGTTGGTGTAGCCTGGCGCGCGTGCCACGCCGATCGGGCAGTTGCCGAACGTGCCGAGCGGCGCGACGGCAAACGCCGTGATGTCGAGCCAGCGGTTCAGGTTCTGGTCTGACGGTACGGGATCGCCGACGCAGTTGGGCCGCTCGTTGCCCCGCACACCCTGGAGCGAGCGGTTGCGGCCGTCCGTCACGGTGATGGGAAATCCGGTGCGCTTCTGGAAGATGCCGCTCAGCCGCCATCCGCCGAGGATCGCTTCGGTCAGCCCCGAGGCATCGCTGCCGAACGCGCGGCCGCGGCCGAACGGCAACTCGTAGTTGGCCGAGAACACGAAGTTGTGCCGGGCGTCGAAGAACGCGGGCCCGTAGTTGGCTTCGGGGTTGTAGGCGTTCATCCAATAGGCGCCTTCGGCCGCCACTCCGCCGGAGCCGTAGTACCCGAGGTTGTTCGTGCGGGTGCGGCTCAGGGTGTAGGACGCCAGGAACTCGGCCCCCTTCACGTTGCGCTGCCGCACGCTCGCCTGCAGGCCGTTGTAGTCACTCCTCCCACGCGCGGCGGTCGTGGAGATGTTCGTGATGAGCGGAGCGGTCGCATACAGCGGCCGACGGGTCTGCAGCGGAGCCCAGGTCGCGGGATCGCCGACGCCGGGAAGCGGCTGGTTGCCTTCGACCGGCGTCACCAGATGCTTGGCGTTGTGGCCGACGTAGCCGACGTTGGCCGACATCGAGTCGGTCAGCAGCCGCTCGACGAAGATGTTCCACTGCTGCGTGAACTGCGGCCGCAGATTCGGATCCCAGGCCCGGACCTGGCCCGACGGCTGATCGAGCGGTCGCAGGTCGGCAAATCCCGTCGCCAATGTGCCGGCGCCCGTGGTGGTGTCGTACGGCACCGCGGACTCGAAGAAGAAGGGCGGGTTCAACGGCAGCCGGAGGTTGGCGCCTGTCCCTTCCATGTACTGCGAGATGCCGTAGCCGCCGCGTACCACCCACCCGTCCGACGGGCGCCATGCCATCCCGAATCGCGGCTCGAAGCCCTTCTTGTAGGCCTTGTAGAGCGCGCGGCTTTCACGGCTGCCGTCCGCCGCTAGCACTTCCTGGCCCGTCCGCAGGTCGAAGTTCCCCTGCCGGTTGTCTTTCTCGACGACCGGCTGCGTATACGCCCACCGCATGCCGAGATTGAGCGTGAGAGCCGGCGTGACCTTGAAGTCGTCCTGCACGAAGAGCGCGAGGCGATTGTGGAGGTGCGTCCACGGCTCCGCCAGGCTGCCGCGCCCCTTGCTGCTCACCTGATCCAGGAGAAAGTCCGAGAAGGAGAAACCCGTGAAGGCCGCGCTGTACCCGAAGAGCCCGAGCAGGCCGTTGTTGCCGGCGTAGAACCGTTGCTGGACGTAGTGCAGGAGCTGGCCGCCGGACTTCAGCGTGTGCCGTCCCTTCAGCCAGGTCAGCTTCTCGTTGATCTGGAACGTCTTGTCGAGGGTGTCGGTGTCGCTCGCGCCGGCGCCGACCGCGGTGAGCCCGGCCCCCCATCCAATCGAGCTCAATCCGGGAATCGGCTGGCCGCCTGGAATCCCGAATGTCGCATTGGCGCTCCCGATGCCCGACCAGTCGATCGTGTCGCTGACAATCGCAATCTGGTTGTAGCCCCCGAGCAGCTCGTTGATGAGCGACGGCGTGATGACGCGGTTCCAGTTCACCGCCAGGTTGCGGAACGGCGCGGTCGTGCGATTGCCGAGCAGGAGCGGCATCGCGCGCTTGTCGTTCTTCGACTCGTACTCCGCCATGGAGAACCGCGCGAACACCTTGTCGGCCGGCGACGCGTTCCAGTCCACACGCGCGTCCCCCTGATTGGCGCGCACGGTCGTCAGCGTTTCGCCGACGAAGTTGCCCGTAATGCCTCCGCTGACCGTCCGGTTCGGCGCCGGGTACGCCGACAGATTGTTCAGCAGCGCGCTCGCAATAGGACTGATGCGGCCGGCAGGAATCTGGTTACCCGGAAATGGCTGCCCGGTGCGCGGGTCGCGGATGGCCGCCGTGACGCTCGACAGGTCGCCGGCGCGCCAGGCCACGGGTGCCACCGACAGCGTCTCGAAGCCCGGTGCGTCGAACCGCGTGCCCTGATAGTTGCCGAAGAAGAACAGCTTGCTGCGGACGATCGGGCCGCCGAGGGTGCCGCCGAAGATGTCCTGCCGGCGCTTCGGCTTCGGCGCGCCTGATCGATTGTTCGCCCAGGCGTTCGCGTCGAACTTGCTGTTGCGGTAGTACTCGAACGCATTGCCGCTGAACCTGTTCGACCCCGACTTCAACACGTTGCTGATGACGGCCCCGGCCACGTTGCCCGTGTCGGCCGCGTAGTTGTTCGTCTCGACGCTGATCTGCGCGAGCGCGTCCGGACTGGGTTGATACGCCACCAGGTTGTCGATCGACTCGTTCATGTCCACGCCGTCGATCGTGTAGTTGTTGGTCTGCTCGCGATTGCCGTTGACGTAGGGCCGGCCGCCGCCGAAGTTGCGGATGGCCGTGAAGGTGCTGGGGTTCGGACTGATGGCCCCTGTCAGCAACAATGAGAGTTGCCCCGTGTTCCGGCCGTTCAGCGGCAGCGCGCTCAGCGTCGTCCCCGAGATCACCTGCCCGACGGTCGCCGTCTCGGTCTGCAGCACCGGCGTCTCGGTGGTCACCTCGACGGTCTCCGCGATGGCGCCGAGCTCGAGCTTGAAATCGAGCCGGACCACCTGCTTTGCTTCGAACGGGATTGGCCGCGTGGCCGCCGTCTTGAACCGCGACAACTCGGCTTTCACGACGTACGTGCCAACGGGCAGCGCCGCCACGGTGTAGCTGCCGGTCTCGTTCGAGATGCCCGTGTAATCGACGTTGGTCGCCTGATCGGTGGCCGTCACTGTCGCCCCAGGCACGGCGCCCCCGCTCTCGTCGGTGACGAGCCCGGTCAGCGATGCCGCGCCGGTCTGCGCGAACACCCGGTCAGGATGCAGGGCGCCCAGCGCCAGTACGAAGAGCCCGACGACGGCGGCGCGGCCTCGCAGCGATTTCATGGGACCTCCAGCAGTGATCGATCTGGCCGGCGCCCGGCAGGCAGACCCGGCACGTCCGCGACACCGTCTCTCGGAGACAACGGACGACGGCGCGTGCGATGGATGTGCGTAAGATGGCGCAGCCGACGGGCGCCCGTCAAGCGTTCGATTTCCGCGGCTCAGGAACCCGCGAAGACCAGATCGCCGAACTTCTGGAACTCATGGAAGCTGGGCCCCACCGGCGCCCAGTCCCACTGGGTCGTCCTGCCCTCGTCGTAGTCCACGCGGTAGAAGTTCGCACGCCACCGCGTGCCGGCCGTCGGCGGGACGTTCTGCAGCGG
>JANPJN010000199.1:0-4124 GCA_031425515.1 Acidobacteriota bacterium
ACGTTGAGCAGAATGGCCTCTCCCAGCCCGGTGCCCGCGGCCACGACGGCGGCGTTGCCGCGAGGCGCGGGCCGCCCCGCCTGCAGCACGGACAATTCGCTCGGGCCGAGGATTGCCACGCCGTAGGCCAGCGCTTCGAGATCGTTCAGCAGCCACGTGCGCCGGAATCCCAGTGCGTGCTTCACCTGCTCGCAACCGATGCGCCAGGGGACGTTCGTGAGCCGCGCGACCTGCTCCGTGACGGCGCCCGCCACCCCGAAGCATGCCGCATCGATCTCCGAGGTGGCCACGCCGCGCGCGTGAAGGAACGCCTCGACCATCGGCTCGAGCCCCGGGTAATCCAGCGTGACGAACGCCTCGACATGGTCCGGCACGGGCCGCGCCGCGCCCGACGTGAACAATCCGAGCAGCGTCTTCGTTCCGCCGACATCCCCCGCGAGCAGCATGGCGTATTATCCACGCAAGCGGCCTTGACATTCCGCGCGCCTTCGCGCATCGTCGCGATCAATGACGTCGCTTCCGTCATCCACGGCCGGTCCGTACCTCCTGCGCGATATTCGCAGCCTCTATCCTGCCGTCACCGAACGCCATCTCCGCTATCTGGAAAAGTGGGGCCTGCTGCGGCAGGCTGTCAGGCCGGGTGAGCCGCGCGAGTACAGCTTCACCGACCTCCTGACGATCCGGCAGGTCTCGGAGGGGCTGGAGCGCAAGACGCCGCTGCAGCTCATCCTCCGCACGCTGGCGTCGGAGCGCGGGGGGCAGCTGCAGCTCGATTTCGTCGAAGGCCATGCGCCCTCCGACGCCCCGCGCGCCAAGGTCGTGAGTCTCGAAGCGCGAAAGCCGCCGCGCGGCGCACAGGCGCCGCTGCCGCCCGGCATATCGCCCTCGCGTCTGTCAGAGCCCCAGGCGGCGCTGGCCGCGAGGTACTTCATCGAAGGGTCTCGCCTGGACGAGGGCGACGAGCGGACGATGGACGAGGCCGCGTCCGCGTATCGCAAGGCGCTCGTCATCGACCCCGATCTGGTCCCGGCGCTCGTGAACCTCGCGAACATCCACTACGGGCGCGACGAGCTGATCGAGGCGCAGGCGCTCTACGAACGGGCCATCGGTCTTGATCCGGCCTGCTTCGAGGCGCACTTCAATGCCGGCAACATCCAGCACGACCTGGGCCGCTACGACCGTGCGCTCCTCTGCTACCGGGATGCCGTCGCGCTCAATCCCGGCTACGCCGACGCGCACTTCTATCTGGCCGTCACGCTGGAGAAAACCGGGCACTCCCCGGAGGCGAAGCCGCACTGGCGCGCGTATCAGGCGCTGGCGCCCGGCGGCGAATGGGCCGATCTGGCGGGGGAGTTTCTGGAGTGAGGGACGAGAGGCTGAGGCTGGCGGGAAGTCCGCCCGCGCCTCAATACGACGAGTAGTCGCGCTTCTTGGGGGTCCGGCGCAGCTTGTAGAATGCGCACTCGGGGCACCAGGACTCGGCGACGAAGCCTTCCTTGCCGGCAAACGGCAACACGTCACGATGGGTGCAGTAGTCCCCCACATCCGGAGTCGCGCGCCAGCGGCACGAATTGAACTTGGCCACGGCGGCGGAGAGCCCCGGCGTCACCGGAGCGCTGCCGTTGCCTCCCGGCGAGGGTTCTCCGGACGGTGTGCCGATGGGGTCTGTGATTGGCGTCGCGGAGTCTTCCGCCGGCAGCGGACGGGCCGTCGGCGCAAACGGGTTGGTATCGTCCATCATCCCTGCAACTCGAGTCCAAACGATCGCTGAAGCGCCTGCAGCGCCCGCAGCTCTTCGGGAGCGACCAGTGTCAGTGCGGTGCCGGTGGCATCGGCGCGGCCGGTCCGGCCCACGCGGTGCACGTAGGTTTCACGGCTCGAGGGCACTTCGTAATTGACGACGTGCGTGATGCCGTCGATATCGAGGCCGCGCGCGGCCACGTCGGTGGCGACCAGCACGCGATAGCTGCCGCTGCGGAAGCCTTCCACCGCCTGGCTCCGCTGCTGCTGCGTGCGATCGGCATGGAGCGCCGCCGCTTTGAGGCCGAGGGACGAGAGCTTCCGCGCCAGCCGCTCGGCGCCGGATTTGGTGCGCATGAAGACCAGCACGGGCCCGTCGGTCCGGCGGAGGAACTTCGCCAGCCAGTCGGTCTTTTCCGCGGCGGCCACATTCTCGATGGTGTGCGTGATGCTCTTCGCCGGTCCGCCGGCCGATCCCACCTGCACGTATTTGGCGTCGCGCACGACCTCGTCGGCCAGCTTCATTACTTCTTCCGGCATCGTGGCGGAGAACAGGAGCGTCTGGCGCGCCGCCGAATCCGGCAGCGTCTGCACGATTCGCCGCACGTCGGGCCAGAACCCCATGTCCATCATGCGGTCGGCCTCGTCCAGCACCAGTGTATCGAGCTTGTCGAAGCCGACGGTCTTGCTCCGCATGTGATCCATCAGGCGGCCGGGCGTAGCGACGACGATGTCGACACCGGATTTGAGGGCGCGCTCCTGCGGCCCCATATCGACGCCGCCGTAGACCGCGATGCTGGTGATGTCGGTGTGATAGATGAACCCCTGGACGTCGTCTTCGATCTGGACGGCCAACTCGCGTGTCGGCGCGAGAATCAGGACGCGCGTGTAGCCGCGCTCCTCGGGGGCCGCCGCGCGCGCCCGGAGCATCCGGTTCAGGATGGGGAGGAGGAATGCCGCGGTTTTGCCGGTGCCGGTGTCGGCGCAGCCGATGATGTCGTCGCCGCTCATGACGATGGGGATGACGGCGCTCTGAATCGGGGTGGTGCTCGAGAACCCGCGGATGCGGATGCCTTCGATGAGCGAGGACTCGAGCCCGAGCGTGTCGAAGCCGACGGGGCTGGAGTCGTACTCGGCCTGCGGCCTCGTCACCTCGCGCGTCGTGGCCGGCACCTGGAAGTGGCTGCCGCCGGTGGATCGACCGCCGGCCGGGCGCGGACTCCGGCGCCCGCGGCGTCCGTTCGACGTCCGATGCGGTGCTGAATGGGAATTCAAGGCTTGTGGTCTAGCGAGCGCGGAAGGTGATGATGCCGCGAACGGGGTCGTAAGGGGAAACGCCGACCGTGACGCGATCGCCGGGCACCACCTTGATTCGGAAGCGGCGCATTCGGCCGCTCAATTGCGCAAGCACCTCGTGGCCCTGGTCACACTGGACGCGATACAACCCGCCGCTATGGACCGCCACGACCGTGCCTTGCACGTCAATCAGATCATCCTTGCTCAATTGCTATCCTTTCCTAATCAAAGATTGTGCCATATTGCGACACCAGAAGCAAACTCATCAGTCAAGGTTACGCACCGCCTCTTCTACTTGCCGCGTCAGTTGGCCGTAGTCGTTGCCCTGCAACCAGATAGGCGCTCCGAAGCGGACGCGGGCGGATCCGCGCACAGGAAATTTCCAGCGGTGATGAAGGATACGGTCCAGACCATTCAGGCGGACCGGCACGACCGGGACCCCGAGCCGGGCGGCGATCATCCCGACCCCTGGCTGGAACCGTCCGATCGTCCCGTCCTCGGTTCGACGCCCCTCGGGGAAGATCAGGATGGAGTAGCCGCCCCCAATCAGGTCGCCGATGTAGCGGAGGGTCTGCCTCGTGCCGGTTTCGCGCTGAGGGAGCGGAAACGCGTTGAAAAACGCCGATGCGAGGTAATAGTTCAGGCTGTTGGCGACGCGGGCGCGCGCCGGCTGCCTGTCCGGATGGAAGTGCGCCGCGAAGAACTCCTTCGCCATCGCCGGGGCCACCCGATACCGCCAGCGGGGCGGAAGGGCCTGCAGGATCATCGGGGCATCCAGGTGGCTCTGGTGATTGGCGGCGAAGATCACCGGTCCGCCCGCGGCGTCCAGATGCTCGAGCCCGGCGACCTCCAGCGACACGAACACCCGGCCGAGCGGCAGGATCCAGGTCGGGAGGCTGACCCGGCGAAGTGCCGACACGATCGGCGAGCGGTTCCAGGCGGGAAACTCGAACGGGTCGGCCGCGACCACCGCGTCGGCGGCCGCGCCGGCCTCGATCGGCCGGGCGAGCGCCTCGAGGTCGGCCACCGTACGTGCGGCGGCAAACCGGGTTTCGTCCACGGTGACCTGCATCGCCTCCTCGATCGCC
>JANPJN010000200.1:0-2042 GCA_031425515.1 Acidobacteriota bacterium
TGCGGCCGCGGCGAGCTACGGCGGGCAAGCCATTACGGGCCTGCCCGACGAAGCGCGAAGCGCGAAGTCGGGCGGTATATTTTCTGTGCCACTTTCCTTCAGGTTGCCCTGACCGGGCGTTACCCGGCGCACTGCCCTTCGGAGTTCGGACTTTCCTCTCGCCTTCGCGTCCCGAAAGACGCTCAGGCGGGCGATCGTCTAGCCTGCTGCGGCGGCGGTCACTCTCAGCTCCCAGCTCTCAGCTGTCAGCTGCTCTTCTCTGTTTGCCGTTCCCCTTCCCGGCCATCCGAGTCCTGCGAAATCCCGTACTGCTCGAGCTTCTTGTACAAATTACTCCGCGGTGTCCCAATCACCTCCGCGGTCTTCGAAATGTTCCAGCCGTTCTCGCGCAGCTTGCCGACGAGGAACGTCCGCTCCGCCGACTCCTTGAACTCGCGCAGCGTCCCGGGCCGATCGCGCTCGGCCTCCCCGGCCGCCGGCTTCGCGTCGAGCCGGACAACGTCCCGAAGATCGTCCACATCGATGACCTCGCCGGGCGTCATGATGATGAGCCGCTCCACCGTGTTCTTGAGCTCCCGCACGTTCCCCTTCCAGCGGGCCCGCTGCATGTACTCCAGCGCCGCCTGGGTGAAGCGCTGCGGCCGCCGGTTGTTGTCGCGGCTGAACAGGTCCCCGAAATGGCGCACGAGCGCCGGCACGTCGTCGCGCCGATCGCGCAGCGGCGGCACCCGGATTGGAATCACGCTCAGGCGGAAGTAGAGGTCCTCGCGGAACGTCCCCTTCTCGATCTCCTGCTCGAGGTCCTTGTTCGTCGCCGCGAGCACCCTGACGTCCACCTTGATCGTCCGGGCCGATCCCAGCCGCTCGACTTCCCCCTCCTGCAGCACCCGCAGCACCTTGGCCTGCGTCTTCGGGCTCATGTCGCCCACTTCGTCCAGGAAGATCGTGCCGCGATCGGCCTGCTCGAACTTGCCGATCTGCTTCTCGGTCGCGCCGGTGAAGGACCCCTTCTCGTGGCCGAACAGCTCCGACTCGATCAGCTCCTCGGGAATCGCCGCGCAGTTCACCTGGACGAACCGCTCGCGGCTGCGCAGGCTGTTCCGATGAATGGATCGCGCGACAAGCTCCTTGCCCGATCCGCTCTCGCCGAGCAGCAGCACGGTCGCGTTGGTCGGGGCCGCGCGCTTGATCGCGTCCCACACCTGCCGCAGCGGCGCCGACTCCCCGACCATCTGGTGCCGCACTTCGACGGCGCGCTTGAGCGACGTGTTCTCGTCGCGCAGCCGCTCGTGCTCGAGCGCGTTCTTCACCGTGACGAGCACGCGGTCGCTCCCGAGCGGCTTTTCGATGAAGTCGAGCGCGCCGCGCTTGATGGAGTTCGCCACCTCCTCCTTGCTCGCGTGCCCGGAGATCACGACGACCGGCAGCGTCTCGCGCGATCCCTGCAGCCGCTGCAGCACCTCGAGGCCGTCCATCCCCGGCATCTTCACATCGAGGAACACAAGGTCGGGCGACTCGCGCTCGGCAAGGGCCAACCCGTCAGCCCCGCTCGACGCTTCAATCACGTCATAGCCTTCGTACTCGAGGATCATCCGGAGCGACTTCCGGATCTCCGCTTCGTCGTCGATGATCAGAATGCGTGATTTCATGAGAGCAGGGGCCGGCGGCGTCATTCCATGGTGACCGTGACGAGCGCGCGCTGCGCCCGCGTCGGGTCGAAGCAGTACAGGGCAAGCACATCGCCCGGGCGGGCGGCGGCGAGAAGGCGGTGATAGTCGTCGATCGAACGAACCGGCTTCCGGTTGATCTCCATGATCACGAAGCCGCGCCGGACGGCCGTCGAAAACGCGGTGCCGGTGGGATCCACCCGCGACACGATCACCCCGCTCACGCTGTCGGGAATCGCCAGACGGCCGGCAAACGCCCGATCGAGCTCGCGGACGGCGAGGCCGAGCGGCAGTTCCGGCGCCGGCTCGGCGGGCCGGGATCCCTTCGGTCCCTCCAGCGTCTCCCGCCCGTCCCCATCGTCTCTCGCCGGGCGC
>JANPJN010000201.1:0-2584 GCA_031425515.1 Acidobacteriota bacterium
ACGATGTCGATCTGGAGGGCGGGGTCGGCGGCGGGGATGTACGTCTGCGGCAGGCCGAGCTCGCCGCGGACAATGTTGCAACCCTGGGCGATCGCGCTGGCCTTGTAGAACGCGATCTCGCGATTGCATCCCTGACGGCCGAACCCGCAGTCACTCGACACGATCAGCTGTTCCGGCGCGATGTATTCGAGTGCACGTCGCACGCTGGCGGCAACCTCCTCCGACCGATCCGCCTGCAGGGTGCGATGGCTCACCGCCCCGATGCAGATCTTCTTGGGGAGCCGACCCTTGTAGCGCCCGAACAGGTCGATGTTCCTGAAGTCGCGGTCCTTCGTTTCGATCGTCCAGACGTCTCCCCGCATCTCGTTCAGGTACAGGTCGAACGAAGCCTCTTAGCTCGTCTCCTCCATCACCCTCTGCATGTTGGGATTACCCCAGCACGTATGGATCCAGATCTCCACATCGTCGAGCCCCTGCACTTCGCGGTTGTAGCACTCGACCATGAACTTCACCTTCTCGTGCTTTGCGCCGAAGGTATTCGCCATGAAGTGCAGCGTCGGCTCTTCAATCTGGATGCACCGGCAGCCGGCATCGCGCAGCGCCAGCAGCTCTGTATTCATCGCGACGGCCATGTCCCAGAGGACCTCGCGGCTGTCTTTGTACTTGTCCGTATGGATGTCGAGGAAGAGCCCCATGACCTGCGAGCAGCAGGTGCCGAAGCGGACCGGCTTGCGGGACTTGGCCTGGGCGATGCGCCAGATCTTCGCGTAGTCGAGCGACCGGTGTTCGATCTTGCCGGTGACGTGCGGCCAGCGCCAGCCGGTGTAGATCTCGTTCAGCAGCGTGACGGTCGGATAGCGCAACCATTCGCTGCGCGTCTCCTCGGACTGGAGCGTGTCGCCGTCGAATCCCGCCCAGCGCTGCAGCGGATAGTGGTGCCAGCTGCGCCCGCCGAAGTCCTCGTCGCAGTGGAAGTCGCCATGCGTGAGGATGTCGAGCCCGGCGCGCTCCTGGTCGCTCGTGACGACGGCGAGGGCGTCCTGGAACTTCTCGCGATACCGGATGTCCTGCATGCAGGTGTCGAGCGGCTTGGCCCACATGCTCATGTCGAACCACCGCGGCCGCGGCCACGAGCCCGTGACCGTTGCGGGCAGCATCAAATCCTTCGTCACTGTCAGCGCCATGCGCACCTCGTGGTTGTCGAGACCCGTTCGTCCGAGGCTCGATTCGGGGATGACGATACAACAGGCGGCGGAAAAAATGTCACGGCCGAGCGACGCTCCGAGAATGTCTTTGACCCTGGCGCGCGGAAGCGAACACAATTCTTCGAAGATTGGATGCCCGAGCGGCTGCGGGCCTATGCGGCGCGACAGAGAGGACGGCAGTGTCATGAGCGAAGAATCCGAATACGGCGGAGGTCTCGATCGGCGGGATTTCCTGAGAACGGCCGGGGCGGGACTGACGGCGGCCGGCGTCATCCTGGCGCCGCGGGACGTGGCCGCGGTCCAGGTGCAGGCGGACCGGGACCGGCTGGCGCGCATCGCCTCCAACTCGTATCCGATTCGCTACCTCTTCAAGACTCGTCCCATCGCCGGGCGTCCGGCGGCCGATCCCGCGGTGGCACGCCCCGGAGTCAACGGCGGGGTCTCGGTCGCGGAGATGAAAAAGAAGTATGGCGAGATCACCATGCTCGACTTCCCGCAATGGACGAAGGACACGTTTCCCGGCGTGACGCGCATGGACGTCTTCTCGGGCCTGTTCGGCGACGTCTCGGACAGCAGCATGTTCGCCGGGCCGACGTTCGATCCGTCGACGGCGTCCGGCAAGAAGTGGCTGGAGACGTTCGCGAACACCCTCGTCAAGACCGGCACGAAGGTGCAGCACATCTCCAACAATGCGCCGAACGATCTGGCGGGTCCGGACGAGGCGCTCCGCAAGGCGGGCGTCGAGGTCGGGAAAAAGTGGCTGGACGGCGCCGCCATCCTCGGCGCGAAGTCGGTGCGGATGAACTCTCCCCGGGCGCTCGGACCCAGCATCCGGCCGCAGGCGGTGCGCGATCCCGTGAACGGGTATCCGAAGAACGACGAGATCATGCCGTATCTGAAGAGCGCGATCGAGTCGCACAAGGAGATGGCGGACTACGGGGGGAATCTCGGCATCCGGGTCACGATCGAGAACCACTGGGGGCTCGCGGCGGATCCGATCAACATCCGGACGATTATCGATGAGGTCAACCATCCGTACTGCGAGGCGTCGCCGGACTTCTGCAACTGGGAGTACGACTACATGCTCGTGAGCGGGCTGAAGGCCCTCGCGCCCTACGCCCATACGAACGTCCACGCCAAATATTGGGACCGGTGGGGCGAGAAGAATGACGTCCAGCGATCAGTTCGCATCATGCTGGCGGCGGGCTTCAAGGGAACCTTCGCGCTCGAGTACGAGGAGGGGCCCCTGAACGGCGTCGAGGGTGCGTTGGAGCCAGATGGACTTCGAGCCGCGCTTGGAGAGCGACACGCTCAGGCTGCGGGTGCGGCTGTCGTCCTGGGCCGCCTGGAGTTCGTTCTGACGGAGTGTCGCCCGACCC
>JANPJN010000202.1:0-12699 GCA_031425515.1 Acidobacteriota bacterium
TGTCTGATTCATATGTGCGTTACCGGTCACCCGGCTCCCTGCCACGGCCCTCGGCCCCGATTGTCAGTCCCCGAAGTTTGCGAAGCTGATGCCGATGTTGCCGACAGCACTGACCGCGCGACCGGTCTGGTCATGCCCATAGAACGTGACCTCGGCAATCAGCGCCAGCACGAGTCCGTTGACCGCCAGCGCTCGAAGCGGCGCCTCGAGCTTGGCCTGCTGCCTCACCAGCGTGAAGGCCACCGTCGTGTCCGACGACACCGTGGCGGTAAAGGCGCTGTCGAAGGCATACGGAATATCCACGCCCTCGACGTTGCGTCCATCGGACCGCACGAACCGCACGCGATAGCGATCCACGGTGATCCAGTTCGCCTGCGACGGGGTCGTTGGCGAGGAGGGCGGCCCGGGGTCCTTCAACGCCAGCCCGAACTGCACGCGCCCCAGATCGTTGAAAATCGTGGCCGACGAATTCACGACGGTCACGACGTCGGAGTTCAACGTGCCGCCAAACTGCCCGGGGTCCGCGCCGGACGCCCCCTCGAGCGCCCTGACGATCAGAAAAGACGACGCGGTCCCCTCGCGCGCAATCGTGCCGCACGACGCCGACGAGAGACCCAGGACGATGACGGTGGCCAGGTGGATGCCGGCCGTCCAGACGGCTTTGGTCATGATGCTCAACCCCTCAGAATGCGTGGCGTGATGAAGATCAGCAGCTCGCGGCTCTCGTCGGCCGTCGTGTCGCGACGGAAGAGCCATCCGAGCAGCGGAATGCGGTGCAGCAGCGGCGTCCGCTCGTTCGAGATCTGTTCCCGGCTCACGAAAATCCCCCCGATGATCGTCGTCGCGCCGTCGTCGACCTGCACCTGCGTCGTCGCGCGCTGGGTGTCGATCGGCGGGATGCCGTTGACCTGACGGCTGAAGTCCGGCGTCGCGTTCTCGAGCGTGATTTGCATGATGACGGTGTTGGCCGACGTGATCTGCGGCGTGACCTTGAGCGTGAGCACCGCATCCTTGAACGACACCGTGACGGTGTTGTTGGCGACGGTCTGAATCGGAATCTGGATGCCCTGCGCGACCTCGGCCGGCACGTTGTTCTGGGTCGTCAGCCGCGGCGTGGACAGCACGCGCCCCTGCCCCGTCCGCTCCAGCGCCGACAGCGCGACGTCGAGATTGAGCGCGCCGTTGACCGCGCCGAGCGCGAGCCCGATGGCGGACCTGGCTCCCGGCACGCCGAGGTTGACGGCCGTTGACGTCGCGTCGAGCCCGATGGCCCGCGGGTCGGTCGGCGTGTTGGTCGCCCCGGTGCGGCCGCCCAGCGTGCCGCGGTTCGGGAACGCCAGGCCGGTGGTGTTGCCGATGTCGGGCGTCGCACGTCCGTTGAAGCCCCACTGGACCCCGATCGCCTTCGCGAACTCACGCGTGGTCTGGACGACGCGGGCCTCGACCTCGACCTGCGGCTCGGGACGATCGAGGCTCGCGATGAGCGCCTGCGCCGTCTGGATGCGGTCGGGCAGGTCGGTGATGATGACGGTGTTGGTGCGGGCATCCACCTGGATTTGTCCGCGCGCCGACAGCGCCGACTTCACGAGGAGCGGCTGCATGTCGTTCGCCTTCGCATAGCTCAGCGAGAAGGTCTGCACGCGGAGCTCGCCGGCCAGCGCCTTGGCCTCCGACAGCTTCCGGCGTTCGCCTTCCTCTTCGGCAAGGATGGCGATCGGCGCGATCCGGACAATCGTGCCCTCGGCCGTGTACCCGAGCTTGTAGCTGCGCAGCAGCGTTTCGAAGGCCTGGTCCCACGGAATGTCGGTGAGGACGATGTCGATCGGCGTGGCGGGCACCGACGGGTCGATGATGATGCTCAACCCGCTGATCTCGTGGAAGTACTTGAGCACCGTCCGCAGATCCGCGCCCGAGAAGTCGAGCGTGATGGGGTTGCCGGTGTACTTCTTGTCCGTCGTCCCGGAGAGAACGACCGAACCCCCCGGCGGCTGCGCCGGCGCGGGTGCGGGAACGGCGGCCGGGGGCGGCGCGGTCTGGCGCGCGGCCGGGGCCGGGCGGCGTGCCGCGGGCGTGGTCGTCACGGATGTCGTCGCAGGCCGCGTGGGCGCGGTGCGGAGCGCCGCGAACGGATCGGGGCCGGCCTGGGGCGGCGTGAGGGAGGCGACATTGGCCATCGCCTGCGCCATCGGAATGTCCGGCTCGACCTCGGCCTGGCCCGCGTCGCCCGCCGGGGCCGAGAGCATGACCGTCGTGGCGATCTGCGGAGGCTCGAACACCACAGCGAGGTCGCCGCCGTTCAGCCCGGCCCGCTCGATGTGATACGTGGCGGCGGGGGCGACCTCCATCACCACCCGCGTCAGGGCGGGCTGCCGGCTGTTCAGCGCGACCCGAACGCGCGTGACGAGCGTTCCGTCGACGGTCGTCTGCGCAGGCGCCCTGGTGACGACATCGGGAAAGTCCAGCACCAGACGGCGCGGCGTACCGCCGGCCTCGGTAACGTCGGCGGGCGTCAGCCGGCCGTTACCCCCCAGTGTGATCGTCGTGGCCGCGCCGGTGCGGGTCGCGCGCACGCGGTCGAGCACACTCGCGGGGGCCGTGGGGGCCGGATCGATCACCGCGGCAGCGGGCGCGGGCGCCGCCATGGCCTCGGGTGGCGCCGGCGGTGCCTTCGACGCACCGGCGGCCGGCGCCGCCGTCAGGTCGAGTCTGATGGTGCCGCGGGCACTGCGCACGACGTACTCGCAGGGACGCGCCAGCGAGACGCGGACGCGCGCAAGCGCCAGGCCGTCCACCGGCGCGGCCTGTTCGAGCGACACGGACGCAATGGGATCGCGCCGATCCAGCACGCTCGCGGCGCTGCCGACCGACACGTTGCGGAGCTCCAGCACGACCGTCAGCGGATCGGGCCGGCTGACGACGTAGGACACCGGTTCGGACGCTTCGATCGTGAGTTGCGTCCCCTGTCCGGAGACGGTCATCAGTCGAATCGGCGCGCTGCCGGCGGTCAGCGACGGACCGCCCGCGAGCGCCAGGCCCGCGGCGACGAGCAGCGTCGCGGCGATCCGCGCCTTGACGTGCAGCTTGTGCAGCCTCATCCGCGTCCCCCCTCGGGCGATCTCAGGTTTTTCCGGACTTCCTTCTGCTTGACCAGGGAGAGCGGGTCGTTCACGTCCTGCGAGAACACGACCGCGTCCTGGACAACTGCTTTCACCGTACCGTCCATCAGTCGATCCCCTGCCCTGACCACGTAGGTCCTGTTATCCGCCCCCTGCACCATCGCGATGTAGCCGGAGCGGTCCCGAATGATGCCCTTGAGGCTGATCTCGTTGATCAGCAGCCCCGGCACGCCCGCCGGCCTCGCGCCCGCGGCTCTGGCGTCGGTGCCACGTCCGAGCAGGCTGACGAACGGATCGCGCCGGCCCGCGGGGTTGTACGTGTAGGCCCCCTGCGGTGTGGCGGCGGGCGGCGCGCCCGCGGTGGCTGGCGTCGTTTCCCCCGAGGCGGGCGGCGGCGCCGCCGGAGCCGGCTGCTGCGCGCCTGCGGCGACGCTCATCAGCAACATCAGCACGGCTCCCGTGAGCGTGCGGCGTCGAACGGTCGGTCGATGGTGTTCGCTCATTTGGCTGACGGCTGCTTCGGAACCACCCCACGACCGCCGCGCCCGCCACGCCCGCCGCTGGCAGCGGCGCCCTCCTGCAGGACGAAAGTCGTGGCGGTGCATTCGGCTTCGATGGTGGCGGCGGCCCCGGGGGTCTGCTTCGCCTTGATGCTGATTTCGCCGACGTTGATGATCCGCGGGAACTTGCTGATCCGGTCGAAGAACAGACCGAGATCGTGATACGTGCCCTCGGCTCTGAGCTTGTACGGCAGGGCCGCGTACATCGTTTCCTGTTTCGGATCCTGCGGCGTGAAGCGCTGGATCGTCAGGTTCGACTGCGTCGCCAGCCCCTGCACGCGGCGCAGGATGTCGGCGACGTCCTTCTCTTCCGGCAGCACGGCGCGCAGGTTCTCCAGCCGCGCCTCGAGCTGCCCCACGTCCGCCTGGAACTGCGGCAGGCGACGCGCCGTCGCCACGCCCTTCGCGACATCCCCCCGCAGGGCGACAAGGCGGGACTCCCTCGTCTTGATCTCGGCCTGGACTTCGGCGACGTAGAAGTACCAGAACCCGAACACGGCAAGGCCCGAGACGACGACAAAAGCGCCAATCTGCGCGTGCCACGGGAGCTTGCTGAGCGAGAGTTGCATGGTGTCCTGCTGGGTATCGGATCAGTCCGACGCCGCCTCTAATCGTCCTAGCGTGCCGGCGCCCCGGCGCGCCCTCGGCCCGCGGGTGCCGCCGCCGGGGGCGGCGCCGGCGCGTCCGGATCGGTGAAGGTCGCCTTGACGGTGAACTTGAAAATCTCCGCGTCCTTGCCGGTCTCCGCCTGGCTGTCCACGATGTCCACCGGCTTCTTGAACCAGCGGCTCGCCTCCAGGTTGGCGACAAAGGTCGACAGCTCCTGCAGCGAGGTCGTCATCCCGTCGATCCGGAAGTCGTCGCCCTTCTGCGAGAGCGCCGTGAGCCACAGTCGCTCGGGCAGCGCGCGGCTGATTTCGTCGAGAGCGTGAACCGGGCCGGTCTGTCCGCGCCGGAGCTGCTCGATGAGCGTGACGCGCTGCTGGAGCTGCGCCTTGCGCGTTTCGAACTTCTGGACCTGGCTCAGGACCGATCGCAACTGCTGCGATTCCGCTTCGCTTCTGGCGATGTTCTCGTCGAGGGCGTTGGACGTCTGCCGCAGCGACCAGAACCACCAGCCGACCACGAGCGCCGTGGCGATCAGAATGAGACTTGCCGCAATCGTGACGCGGTGGGCCGCCGGGATGAGCACGGTGCGCTTGCCGCGCTCGCGCTCGACGGCCAGCAGGTTGATGCGGATCATCGGTCCCCCGCGCGCCGGAGCGCCAGACCGACCGCCACCGCCACGGTGGGCGCGACATCGGCCGCTGACTCCACCTGGAACTTCCTGGGGTCGAAGGCAATCCGCTTGAAGGGGTCGAGCGCCTCGATCGGCGCGGTGAAGCGTTCGGCGAGCATCTCGGTGAACCCTTCGGCGCGCGACGCGCCGCCGCTCAGCATGATCCGATCGATGCGGTCCGAGGCAGCGGTGGCCTTGAAGAAGTCGAACGTCTTCTGAATCTCCAGCATGACGTTCTCGGTCACGGCCCGAAGCACCGGCCGGGCGTCGTCGAACGTCATGCCTTCGACGGCGAGGCCGCGCTTGAGCTGATCGGCGAGGTCGAACGGCAGGTTCAGCTCCTTCTGGAGCGCTTCGGTGTAGGCGTTGCCGCCGATCGACAGGTCACGGGTGAAGACCGACTGATCGCCGTTCAGGATGTTGATGTTCGTGGCGCTGGCGCCCGCGTTCAACAGCACGATGACGGCCTCGGGCTCCACGCCGTAGTTCGCTTCGTAGGCGTTCTGGAGCGCGAAGGCATCCACGTCCACGACCAGCGCCGTGCGGCCCGCCTGCGTGATCACCCCCGTGTAGTCGGCGATCTTTTCTTTCTTGGCCGCGACGAGCAGGACCTCCATGGTCCCCTTGCCGCCCCCGGTGCCGTTGTCGACGATCTGGTAGTCGAGGTTGACGTCCTGGATATCGAAGGGAATGTACTGCTCGGCCTCCCAGTAGATGGATTCGGCGAGCTCGGCCTCCGTCATGACCGGGAGGGAGATCTTCTTGACGATGACGGCGTTGCCGGAGAGCGAGGCCACGACCTGCTTCGACTTGATGCCGCGGCCGTCGAACAGCCGGCGGATCGCGTCGGCGACCGCGCCGCCGTCGATAATGGCGCCGTCCACGATGCTGTCCGGGGGGACCGCTTCGCTGCCGAACGCCGTCACTTTATAGCCTTTGTCGACCGCCTTCAGCTCGACCGCCTTGACGGCGCTCGAGCCGATGTCCAGTCCGACCAGGGCCTTCGCTCTCCCAAACACCAGTGTTGTCCTGACCTGGGGATCGGCACCGCGGGGGCGCGTGGCCCGCCGCTGCGTCGATGTGCTTTCGAGGATCCCGCGTTTCGAGGCGGCCCGCTGTTTCGTCCGGGGCTGCTTCGAGTTCGCTATCTGTGTTATCGGCACAAGCCGGGGGCAAGTGGAGTGCCAGCGCCTGAGGGCTACCAATTCCGCAAGAACCACGCAATTTGTGGATGGGGCTCGTGGCTCGGATAGGACGGACTGACAATTCTGCGATCGCGATTACGTATCCGTAAGTGCAGGTTCTGCGACCCGGCCCGGCCGGCCCTGTCCGGCACGCGCCGGATGCTGGCACGCTTCCGCACACCGGAGCTGCCGGAAGCTTGACAATCCCCGTAATCACCGTTATCCTTTTGGTTTGCCGTCCTTTGAACAAGGCTGACCGCCAGCGCTCCGTCCGCACGGAGGGGCCGGGCGACGGGTGAAAGGGTTTCTCAAATGGGTTCGTTCGTTCCCACCGCCGGCAGCATCGAGCGGCAGTGGCACATCATCGACGCGGAGAACATGGTCCTCGGCCGTGTGTCGACGGAAGCCGCCCGCCTGCTCCAGGGCAAGCACAAGCCTGTCTACACCCCGTATATCGACACGGGCGACCATGTCGTCATCCTGAATGCCGCGAAGGTCAGGCTGACCGGGCGCAAGGAAGAACAGAAGCTGTATCGGTATCACAGCGGCTACGAGGGAGGCCTGCGCGAGGAGCGCGCCAAGGACGTCCGCCAGAAGAACCCGATCCGGCTCGTGGAAGAAGCGGTGCGCGGCATGCTCCCCAAGACGAAGATGGGCGACGCGATGTGGCGCAAGCTGAAGGTTTACGCGGGTGGCGATCATCCGCACGCGGCGCAGAAGCCGGTCGCCGTGAAGACATCCAATCGCGAGGTCGCATAACGTGGCAGCAGGCATTCAGTATTACGGAACCGGGCGTCGCAAGACATCCACCGCCCGCGTCTTTCTCCGGCCCGGCACGGGCGGCATCGTCGTGAACTACAAGCCGATCGAGCAGGCCTTCCCCACCGAAGCGCACCGCACCAAAATCAAGGAACCGCTCGTCGTGACCGAGACGGGCGACAAGTTCGACGTGCTCGCCACGATCGCCGGCGGCGGCATCGCGGGCCAGGCCGGCGCCCTGCGGCTCGGCATCGCGCGCGCGCTGGTCGAGTACAACATCGAGCTGCGCCAGCGGCTCAAGAAGGCGGGCTTCCTGACGCGCGATGCGCGCATCAAGGAGCGCAAGAAGTACGGACAGAAGGGCGCGCGCAAGCGCTTCCAGTTCAGCAAACGATAGGAACGGAGCTCGAGGCTTTTTTTATGGAGGCAGCTTGACCGGCATCGCGTTGAAGGATTTGCTCGAAGCGGGCGTCCACTTCGGCCACCAGACGAAGCGCTGGAACCCGAAGATGAAGGCGTACATCTTCGGAGAGCGCAACGGGATCTACATCATCGATCTGTCCAAGACCGCGCGGCTGTTCCGCGAGGCGGAGCAGTTCGCGGCGAACCTGGCCGCCGACGGCCGCACCATCCTGTTCGTGGGCACCAAGCGCCAGGCGCAGGATGCGATCGCCGAAGAGGCCCAGCGCAGCGGGATGTTCTTCGTCAACCAGCGGTGGCTGGGCGGGCTGCTGACCAACTTCTCGACGATCCAGCGCAGTCTCGCGCGCCTGCGCGACCTCGAGGCGATGGAGACCGACGGCCGGTACGAGACGCTCTCGAAAAAGGAAATCGCCCAGATCGAGAAGGAAAAGAAAAAGCTGCAGAAGAACCTCGAGGGCATCCGGCACATGTCGCGCCTGCCCGACGCGCTCTTCGTGGTCGACACCCGCAAGGAGAAGATTGCCGTCGATGAGGCGCGCAAGCTGAAGATCCCCGTCATCGGCGTGGTCGACACCAACTGTGACCCCGACGAAGTCGACTACGTGATTCCCGGCAACGACGACGCGCTGCGCGCGATCCGGCTGTTCGCCTCGCGGATCGCCGATGCCATCATCTCCGGGCGCGGCCTTCGCGAATCGTCGCAGGCCGACGACGGCGAGGACGCGGAGGGCGACGATCGGTCGCGCCGCGCACGCACCGCGCGGCAGGCCCGTCCCGAGCAGGCCACCTCCCCGGCCTCGGTGTAAGCGGAGCCCGGTTGTTCTCTGCGCCGGCCGGGTCACTGGCCGGCGTTCTCATGTACACCGTGCCGCGGCGCGCGCGGCACACCCGACGCACCCCGGACGGTCCGTCGAAACTGAACACGGATTTCTGGAGATCGGCATGGTAATCACGGCAGACCTGGTGAAGAAGCTTCGCGACGCAACCGGTGCGGGGATGATGGAATGCAAGGCGGCGTTGACCGAGTCGAACGGCAACCTCGACGAGGCGACCACGATCCTGCGCAAGCGCGGCCTCGCGAGCGCGACGAAGAAGGCGGGACGATCCACCAACGAGGGGATGATCGGCCACTACATCCACATGGGCGGCCGGATCGGCGTGCTCGTCGAGGTCAACTGCGAGTCGGACTTCGTGGCGCGCACCGAAGACTTCCAGAATCTGACGCGCGAGATCGCCATGCACATCGCCGCGGCCAGCCCGCAGTTCGTGCGCCGCGAGGAGGTGCCCGCCGATGTGATCGAGCAGGAGCGCGCCGTGTACCGGGGCCAGATGGAAGGGCAGAACAAGCCGGCCGCCGTCATCGACAAGATCGTGGAGGGGAAGCTCAATAGCTTCTACGAGCAGGTGTGCCTGCTCGATCAGCCGTCGGTGCGGGATCCGAAGGTCACGATCGGTCAGATCGTCACGGCCGCCATCGCGAAGATGGGCGAGAACATCGCCATCCCCAGGTTCACGCGCTTCAAGCTCGGCGAGTCGGCATAGCGAGTTCGGGCGACGCGGCGGAACATGGATTGATATAATCGGCCAGATATGTCCGCCGCCTACCGTCGTGTCCTTCTGAAGTTGTCCGGCGAAGCCCTCATGGGCGAGCAGCAATACGGCATCGACCCGGCCGTGGCGACGCAGATCGCGAAGGACATCCGCGACATCCAGCAGATGGGCGTGCAGACGGCGGTCGTGATCGGCGGCGGCAACATCTTCCGCGGCCTCGCGGCGAGCGCGCGCGGGATGGACCGCGCGACCGCGGATTACATGGGCATGCTGGCCACCGTCATCAACGGTCTGGCGCTGCAGGACGCGCTGGAGCATGTGGGCGTCACGACGCGCGTGGCGACCGCCATCGAGATGCGCGCAGTGGCCGAGCCCTTCATCCGGCGCCGCGCCGTGCGCCACCTCGAAAAGGGCCGCGTCGTCGTGTTCGCCGCCGGCACGGGCAATCCGTACTTCACGACTGATACCGCCGCGGCGCTGCGGGCGATGGAGATGAAGGCGGACGTCATCCTCAAGGGCACCAAGGTGGACGGGATCTATACCGCTGATCCCATGCTCGACCCCCACGCCACGAAGTACTCCGAAATCTCCTATCTCAAGGTGCTCGAGCAGCGGCTGAAGGTGATGGACGCGACCGCCATCTCGCTCTGCATGGACAACAAGCTGCCGATCGTCGTCTTCAATCTGCGCACCGCGGGCAACCTGCGGCGGGTGATTGCGGGCGAGCCGGTCGGCACGAAGGTCACGGCGTAAGGCAGGACACATGGACGTCACGGATCTGAAAGAGCTCTTCGGCGAGGTCAGGAAGCGGATGGAAGCGCAGCTCGATCACGTGCGTCGGGAGCTCGGCGGCGTGCGCACGGGCCGTGCCTCCGTCACCATGCTCGACGCGGTGCACGTCGAAGCGTACGGGTCGATGATGCCGCTCAACCAGGTGGCGTCGCTGTCGATTCCGGAACCCACGCTGCTGCTGGCCTCCCCCTTCGATCCAGGCCTCATGGGCGCCATCGAGAAGGCCATCCGCGGATCCAGCCTCGGCCTCAATCCCACGAACGACGGCAAGGTCGTGCGCATTCCGATCCCGTCGCTCACCGAGGAGCGGCGCAAGGAACTGTCGCGGATCGTGCACAAGCACGCCGAAGAGGGGCGCAACGCGGTGCGCCAGGTCCGCCGCGACGCCAACGACAAGCTGAAGAAGATGCTGAAGGACCACGCCATCTCGGAAGACGACGAACGGCGTGGCCTGGACGAGGTGCAGAAGCTGACCGACCAGCATGTCTCGCACATCGACGAACAGCAGAAGAAGAAGGACGCCGAGCTGCTGAACAAGGCCTGAGCCTTGTCCTGGTTCTCCCACCTCGAATGCAGCGCGCCGTGCGGCGCCGGGCCGTACGATCCCCGTCAGGAACATCACCTCTGCGCCTGCGGCGCTCCCCTTCTCGCGCGCTACGATCTGGCATCCGCCTCCGCCTGGGACCGGGCGTCGCTCGCGGGTCGCGAGGCGACCATGTGGCGGTACCGGGAGCTCATGCCGCTTTTCGATGGCGAGTCACCGGTGAGCCTGGGCGAAGGATGGACGCCGCTCATCCACGCCGAGCGCCTGGGCGCCCGCATCGGAGTGCCGCAGCTCTTCATCAAGGACGAATCACTCAATCCCACGAACTCCTTCAAGGCGCGCGGTCTGTCCGCGGCCGTGACCCGCGCGCTGCATCTCGGAGCCCGCGTGCTGTCGGTGCCGTCGGCCGGCAACGCCGCCAACGCGGTCGCCGCATACGCCGCGGCCGCTGGCCTCGAAGCCAGAGTCTTCATGCCCAGGGACGTCAAGCCCCTTTTCATCAGGGAGTGTGAGCTCTACGGCGCGCACATCACCCTCGTGGACGGCCTCATCACCGATGCCGGCCGCATCGCCGCCGCGCAGGGACAGCCGCTCGGGTGGTACGACATGTCCACGCTCCGCGAGCCCTACCGCATCGAAGGCAAGAAGACGATGGCGTACGAGCTCGGGGAGCAGATGGGATGGGCGTTTCCTGACTGGATCATCTATCCCACCGGCGGCGGCACCGGCATGGTCGGCATGTGGAAAGCGTTCGCGGAGATGGAGGCGATCGGGTGGAAGACGCCAGGCGTCAGACCCCGCATGGTGTCCGTGCAGGCCGAGCACTGCGCACCCATCGTCCGCGCCTTTGAAGAGGGTGCCGAACGGTCCGTCCTCTGGGAGGGCGCGAGGACCGTCGCCGACGGGCTGCGTGTGCCGAAGGCGGTGGGGGACTTCCTCGTGCTTCGCGCGGTGCGCGAAAGCGGCGGGACGGCGCTTGCGGTGACCGACGCCGACATGCTGGAGTCGATGCGGGAGCTGGGGTCGCGGGAGGGTATCAGCGCAGCGCCGGAGGGCGGGGCCGCGCTTCACGCGGTGAAGATGCTGCGCGCCGACGGGCGCATCGAGTCTCACCACACCGTCGTCGTCTTCAACACGGGCGGCGCGCTGAAGTATCTCTGATCCCGCCGCGGGTTTTCAGTCCCCCATCGAGATGCCCATCGCGCGGGCCGTCCGCACCACGTCGAAGTCCGGAGGCACGGTGCGGGTCCGGCCGACGATCTTCTCGAGCGGCACCGAAACGATATCCGGCGGATGGAACGCGACCATCGTGCCGTACTCCCCCGCCGTGAGCAGTTCCACCGCGCGGGCCCCGAACCGGGTGGCCAGGATCCGATCGAAACTCGTCGGCGAGCCGCCCCGCTGCAGGTGGCCGAGCACGACGGACCGTGCTTCCTTGCCCGTCAGCCTCGAGAGCTCCGGCGTGATCCGCGCGGCGGCCCCGCCGAGCCGCTCCGCAAACTCCCCTTCGGCGGCGCTGACGACCGACGCCCTGCCGCCGAGCGGCTTTGCCCCTTCAGCAATGACGACGATGCTGAACCGATCGGATCGCGCCTCCCGGGCGGCAATCTTTTCGGCGACCTTCTCGATGCGGTAGGGGATCTCCGGAATCAGGATCGCGTCCGCCCCACCCGCGACGCCCGCGTAGAGCGCGATCCATCCGGCATGCCGTCCCATCACCTCGACGACCATGATGCGGTGATGGGCTTCGGCCGTGGTGTGCAGCCGGTCGATGGCGTCGGTCGCAAAACTGACCGCCGTGTCGAAGCCGAACGTGTTGGTGGTTTCGACGATGTCGTTGTCGATGGTTTTGGGGACGCCGACGAGCGGCAGGCCGCGCTTGTAGAATTCGTAGGCCAGGCCGAGCGTGCCGTCGCCGCCGATGACAACCAGGCCGTCGAGCGCCAGCTCGCCGAACACCTCGAGACAGCGGTCCTGATAGTTGCGCGGCCCACCCGACGTCTTGACGTCGACCGCGAAGGGATTGCCACGGTTGACCGTGCCGAGAATCGTGCCGCCGATACGGAGGATGCCGCTCACGTCGGCCGGTGTGAGCCGGCGCCAGCGGTCCGGTTCGATGAGGCCGTCGAAGCCGTCTTCGATGCCGATCACCTCGCAGTCGCAGGACCCGGCGCCCCGGACCACCGCCCGGATGACGGCGTTCAGGCCCGGCGCATCCCCTCCGCCGGTGAGGATCCCGATTCGCTTCATCGCCGACGACTTCCGCGCTCAGACATGCGGAAGTATACCGTGCGGGGCGGAGGGGCCGTTGTCCGCCGCGCGAGCCCGGGGTCAGTGGGTGACGTTGTTGGAGGAGTCGATACTGAGCAGGAGGGTGGTGGACGCGGGGAGGATCGAACTCCCGACCTCTGCATTGCGAATGCGTCCACGGCGTATTCCACGGTGGATCGTCCTAACGCATGATCTCGCACAATCACATGATCTACTTAGT
>JANPJN010000203.1:0-2821 GCA_031425515.1 Acidobacteriota bacterium
GCGCCCTCCAACTCCACCTCCCCTAGCAGCCAGGGGGACACTCATCTTTAGGCTAAGTTGTTGATTCCACTGATCCGATTCCAAAAACAAGCCGGATCGGCGCGGTCAGATCTCGAGCAGGATTTTTCCGACGGACAGACCGGCTTCCAGGCGCCGGTGCGCTTCCGCAGCCTCAGCCAGCGGGAACACCGTGTCGATGACGGGCCGAACTGTGCCATCGGCGAGCCAGGGCCAGACGTGGGCCTCGAGCGCGCGGGCCAGACGGCCCTTCTCTTCAACGGAGCGGGCGCGAAGCGTGGACCCGGTGATCGTCAGCCTGCGCTGCAGGACGATGCCCAGGTCGATCTCGCTGCGCGCTCCCCCCATCAGCCCGATCTGCACCAGCCGACCGTCCGGCGCCAGGCATCGCAGATTGCGTCCGAGATAGTCGCCGCCGACGATGTCGAGGATGATGGTGACGCCGCGGCCCGAGGTGGCCTCGGCCACGGCCAGGACGAAGTCCTGCGTCCGATAGTTGATCGCGAATCCGGCGCCGAGACTCACGCATGCGGCGCATTTCTCGTCCGAGCCTGCCGTGGCGTAGACGACCGCGCCGGCGGCGCGCGCGAGCTGTATCGCCGTCGTCCCGATCCCGCTGGTGCCGCCGTGGACGAGCACGCGATCGCCGCGCGTCAGGCCGCCGCGCTCGAAGAGATTCGCCCAGACGGTGAAGAAGGTTTCCGGAAGCGCGGCCGCCGATCGCACGTCCACACCGCCGGGAAGCGGCAAACACTGCGCTGCCGGAACGGCGCAGTACTCTGCATAGCCTCCCCCAGCGACCAGCGCGCAGACGCGCTCGCCCGTCGTCCACCGCCCGGGAGGATCATCGGCGTGCAACGCGATCACCTCGCCGGAGATCTCCAGGCCCGGGATGTCAGAGGCCCCCTTCGGCGGCGGGTAGTGACCCAGCCGCTGGAGGATATCGGGACGGTTGACGCCCGCGGCCGTGACCTTGACGAGCACCTCGCCGCGCTCGAGCGTGGGCACCGGGCGCTCCGTGAGGCGCAGCACCTCGGGTCCGCCCGGCCTCGCCACCTCGATCGCCTGCATCATCTCCGGACCGCGCTTCATCGTCGTCGACGCTCGTGCATCGCTGTTACCCATGAAGGGCGCGCACGCGGCGGGACGTCCGGAGATACCAGATCCAGAGGCCGGCGTGGATCACCGCGGCGAGCGAACGCGGCAACTGCATGCCTGGCGGGACGTCCACCGGCAGGTGCGACCAGAACGCGGACTGGATCGTCACCGCCGCGGAAGCCGCGACCGCCAGCGACGCGAGGGCAGGTGCCTGAGGATTCCGAATCCAGAGGGCCCACGCCGCCGCCATGGTCAGCGCCGCCGTGGCGCCGTGCGCGACCAGTTCCACGGCACCTGCCGGGCCGCGCATACCGAGCGTGCCGAGAGACGCGGACAGCTCCACGGCAAACCGGAGCGGTTCCCAGGTGAAGAGAAACATCCAGAGCAGCAGGAGCCAGCCGCGCGGCTTCACGGCTCGTCCGACGGCAACGAAGGGGACGCTTTACCGCGTTGCACCGCGTGAACACAGGATGGGGCAGGTGCAATCACCGGGACCGCACGATCAGGCTTCGCCGCGCCGACGCAACTCGTCGAGCAGCTGTCGGAGAAGCGGCAGACTGCGCTGATCCTTGGGCCGGTTCGCGGTCTGCTTGGAGTGAATGATGTCCTCGAGTGCGGCCACCGCAGCCAAGAAACGCCGCGTCGCGCGGGAATGGCACTCCCTCGGGCGCATCCGCCGATCGAATCCGTGCGTCGAGCTCGTCGAAGGCGGAGGCCAGCCGCGTCAGATTGTCGGCATCGCGCGACGGACAAATGTTGGCGTCAAGAGTCGGCAGCGGCGATCCATGCAGCACAGCCGCCAGACCACCGATGAGCACGAAGCGCACACCGTGGCGCTCCAGGCACGCGAACATCACGTTCGCATCGAGAGGCGCCATCATTCTCCGCGAATGATCGGGCCATCAGGGCGGATAGAGAGGTAGAACCGCATGAAGGACGCGTTGGCGTCGAGCCGCTCGTTGACGCTCCATCCCAGACGCTCGAGGATCAACCCGCGGTCGTGCTCATCACCATCGTCACCGGGATCGGGCGTCGCTGCGGGACTCGCGCGAGGGACGGCGTCCTCACTCATCACTGCCATTTTATCGTGCTTGCGTGGAACCCCGTAGAACCTCTCTCACACATCGAGCTCCTCGGCTTCCTCCGCCCGGTCCATGATGAACCGGAACCGCGCGCCCGGATCCTTCCCCATCAGCTCGTTGATCACCCGGTCAGTCGTGATCTGATCGAGGATCTCCACGCGCAACAGCCTCCGCGTCCGGGGGTTCATGGTCGTCTCCCACAGCACCTTCGGCATCATCTCGCCGAGCCCCTTGAACCGCGTGATCTCCGGATTCGCACGCCCGCTCGCGTGCAGCTTGAGGATCCGATCCCTGTGCCCGTCGTCCAGGGCCCAGAACGTGTCCTTGCCGATGTCGATCCGGTAGAGCGGCGGCTGCGCGAGAAACACGCGGCCGGCGGCAATGAGGCCAGGCATGTGGCGGTAGATGAACGTGAGGAGCAGCGTGGCGATATGATGGCCGTCGGAGTCGGCGTCCGACAGGATGATCACACGGCCGTAGCGCAGCCGCGCGAGGTCGAAATTCTTCCCGAGGCCGCACCCGAGCGCCGTGACCAGATCGGTCAGCTCTTTGTTCTCGAGCACCTTCGCCAGCGACGCGCTCTCGGTGTTGAGCACCTTCCCGCGCAGCGGCAGGATGGCCTG
>JANPJN010000204.1:0-3118 GCA_031425515.1 Acidobacteriota bacterium
CGGCACACGCGCGAGGAGTACCTGGGGCTGGTGGACGCGCTTCGCGAGGCCATGCCGGACATCGCGCTCTCGACCGATATGATCGTCGGGTTCCCCGGGGAGACGGAGGCGGACTTCGAGGACACCCTCTCGCTGACGGCCCGCGTCCGGTACCACAGCATGTTTTCCTTCAAGTATTCCGAACGCCCGAATACCCTGGCCCGCAAGCGGATGCCGGACGCCGTCGAGGACGGGGAGAAGACGCGGCGGATTGTGGCGCTTCAGGCGCTGCAAAAGGACGTGCAGGGCGCACTATATACGGAGGCCATGGGGCGCATCGAAGAGGTGCTGGTCGATGCGCGCAGCCGCCGACGCGACTGGGAGCTGTCGGGACGGACGAGCGGCAACACCGTGGTGAATTTCGCGGGCGATCCGTCCTGGATGGGGGCCTTCGTGCCGGTCCGCATCACGGCGGCGAATCCGTACAGCCTCCGCGGAGAGGCGCTGCCGGACCGGAATGAGGAGCCATGCTGATCGAAATGACGATCAAGGGGTTGATGGTCGATCCCATCACGAACATGCCCATCATCATCCTGCGCGACGAGGACGGCCAGCGCGTGCTGCCGATCTGGGTCGGCGTGTTCGAGGCCAATGCCATTGCGCTGCAGATCGAGAACGTCACGACCCCGCGGCCGATGACGCACGACCTCCTGCGCAACGTCATCACCGACCTCAAGGCGCACATCCAGAAAATCGTCGTCTCGGACCTCAAGGAGAACACGTTCTACGCGCTCATCTACCTCACGATCAACGGTGAGCCGCTCGCCATCGACGCCCGGCCCAGCGATGCCATCGCGCTCGCCCTGCGCGCCCGCGCGCCGATCTTCGTCGAGGACAGCGTGATCGACCACGCCCGGACGGTGGACATCACCCCCGATCGCGGGGACTCCGAGCGCCTCCAGAAGTGGCTCGAGAACCTCGACCCCGACGACATGGGCAAGTACAAGATGTAATCGCTGGCCGAAACGCCGCCAATTCTTCCCTTCCTTGATCCGGTCGGGCGTGCGGCTTATGATGGCCGCACCACCCGTGCCTCCTACCGTCCCGCACTGCACTCGATGATTGTTGCCATCGCCAACCAGAAAGGCGGGGTGGGCAAGACCACGACCGCGATCAATCTCGCGGCGGCCCTGGCACTGAAGGGGCAGCCGACCCTGCTCGTCGATCTCGACCCGCAAGCCAACAGCACGATGTCCTATGTGGACGTCACGACCATCACGCGCAGCGTCTACGACGCCATCTCCGAGCCCAACTGCACGTTTGCCGACGTCATCATCCCGTCCGTCAACCAGCCGAATCTGTTCGTGGCGCCGTCCCGGATTGCGCTGGCGAAGCTGGAGTCCAAGCTCGTCGGCGAGCTCGACGCGCACTTCCGGTTGAAGGACCGCCTGGAGCCCGTGCGGGCGCTCTATCCGAATGTCGTGATCGACTGCCCGCCGACCCTCGGTCTGCTGACCGTCAATGCGCTCGTCGCGGCGACCCATCTGCTGATTCCGATTCAGTCGTCGTACTTCGCGCTCGAGGGCACCGACGATTTGCTCGAGACCATCGAGAAGGTGCGGGCCCGGGCCAACCCCGGGCTGCAGATTCTCGGGGTCGTCATCACGATGCACGACAAGCGGACCGCGCTCGCGCGCGACATCCGGTCGCAGATCGACAAGGTGTTCGGCAGCAAGGTGTTCAACACCGTCATCACCAAGAGTGTGCGGCTCGAGGAGAGTCCGGCGTACAAGGAGTCGATTTTCTCCTTCGCGCCCGACTCCAGCGGCGCCGCCGAGTATTACCGGCTGTGTGAGGAGGTCATGGACCGTGCCTAAACGAGGACTCCCGGAGACGGTGCGGATGCGCCATGACGAGCACTACGTCGATGCGCTGACCAGTTCTGCCGGCGCGCCGATTGGCCGGATGATCCCGATTGACCAGATCGAACCCAACCCCAACCAGCCCCGACAGGTCATGGGCGACCTGTCGGAGCTGATGGCGTCGATCGCCGAGAAGGGGATTATCGAGCCCGTCATCGTGCGACCCCGGGGCAATCGGTTTCAGATTGTCGCCGGTGAGCGGCGGTATCAGGCTGCCGTGCAGGTCGGGTTGCGCGAGGTGCCGATTGTCATCCGGGAAGTGGACGACAACGAGATTATCGAAATTGCGCTCATCGAGAATATCCAGCGGAAGGATCTGACGCCGTTTGAAGAGTCCGAAGCGCTTCAGTCGCTCGGGGAGCGGTGCGGGTATACGCATGAGGATATGGCCCGGAGGCTGGGGAAATCCCGGACGAGCATCACGGAGTCGCTGGCGCTGAACAACATGCCAGACGAAGTGAAAAACCTGTGTCGGCTGGCCGACATTCACTCCAAGTCATTGCTTCTGCAGATAGTTAGGCAAGGCGATCCACAGAAAATGACCGCCCTGATCGAGAAGATCACGCGGGATGGTGGCGCCACCCGCGAAGCGGCCCGCCAGGAGACCGCCAGGCCGAAGCCGGGGCGGCCCAAGGCTTACGTCTTCAGCTATCGGGCGCCCACCAAGGCGTTCAAGCTCCAGCTCCGGTTCACGAAGTCGCGGGTCGATCGCGAGGAAGTGATCGAAGCCCTCCAGGGCATCATCAAGGAGCTCAAAGAGGGGTAGGTCATAGCTATCAGCCCTCACAGCAATCAGCGCTGCTAGGCCCGAGCGTTCTCGCGAACGCCGCAACCTGGAAGCTGGCCGAACGGGTCTGCCTGGCCTAGCCCGATAGCCCGATAGCTGAGAGCTGTCTGTCGTTCCTTAGTTAACATAACACTCATTATCAGACTCACGACTAATGGCTAGAAAACCCAGCCTGTGGACGCGCCGCGCGCCGCTCATAAGGTCTTTCGACCTACCGACTGACCCCCGTCGGAAGCTCGAAGCCGGAAGCTGAGAGCTGAAGCCTGAGAGCTGAAAGCTGAGAGCTGAAAGCTGAGCTGCTCGCGCCACTTGGCGTTCGGCGGCCCCCGCGCCCATAATGTCCACAGCCCGCGACATGTTCAGCACCATCGACCGCTACGTCATCCGCGAAGTCATCCCGCCATTCCTCCTGTCGCTGCTCATCTTCACG
>JANPJN010000205.1:0-3001 GCA_031425515.1 Acidobacteriota bacterium
CTCCTGACCGGCGCCACCGGCTACGTCGGAGGCCGGCTGCTCGCGGAACTGCAGCGGCGAGGTGCGCGCATCCGATGCATGGCGAGGCGGCCGGGTGATCTCGCCGGACGTGCGGCGCCGTCCACCGAGGTGGTGCAGGCCGACGTGTTCGACTCCGTGTCCCTGGCCGCGGCGATGGCGGGGGTGGACACGGCGTACTACCTCGTGCACTCGATGGGATCGGGACGCGACTACGCCGCGCTCGACAGGCGGGCGGCGATTGCGTTCGGGGCGGCGGCCCGGAGCGCGGGCGTCGGGCGCATCATGTATCTCGGGGCGCTGGCGGATCCGTCGGCGGCCCTGAGCACCCACCTCCGGAGCCGGCTCGATACGGGCGAGCGGCTGCGCGAGTCAGGCGTCCCGGTGACCGAGCTGCGCGCCTCGATCGTGATCGGGCCCGGGAGCCTCTCCTTCGAGATGATCCGATCGCTGGTCGATCGCCTGCCAATCATGATCTGTCCACGGTGGGTCAGTACCGTGGCGCAGCCAATCGGTATCTCGGATCTGCTCGCGTATCTCATCGCGGCGCTCGACCTCCCGGCCGACGGCGTGTCCCGCGTGTTCGAGATCGGTGGAGCGGGGACCGCGTCGTACGGCGATCTGATGCGTGAGTACGCGCGGCAGCGCGGGCTCCGGCGTGCCCTGATTCCCGTCCCATTGCTGACGCCGTGGCTCTCGTCGCTCTGGCTCGGCCTGGTGACGCCGGTGTACGCGCGCGTAGGGCGGGAGCTGATTGGCGGCGTGCGCAACCGGTCGATCGTCCGCGACACCGCGGCGCACGACACGTTCGCGATCCGGCCGCTCGGGGTGCGCGAGTGCATCGCACGGGCGATCGCGCAGGACGCCGGCGCACGGGCCGAGACGTCATGGTCGGATGCCCGCTCCTCGGCGCGGCCCATCCGCGTCTGGCCGGATGTGGCGTTCGGCCCACGCCTGACCGACGCGCGTTCGCTGCGCGTGGGGGCGGTCCCCGATGCCGCCTTCGCGCCCATCCGGCGGATCGGCGGAAGCCGGGGCTGGTATTTCGCCAACAGCCTGTGGGCCGTCCGAGGCTGGCTCGATCTGCTCGTGGGCGGCGCGGGGTTGCGCCGCGGCCGGCGGGATCCGGAAACCCTGCGCGTGGGGGATGCTCTGGACTTCTGGCGCGTCGAAGCCTTCGAGCCCGGCCGCCGCCTGCGCCTCGCCGCCGAGATGCGGCTGCCCGGACGGGCGTGGCTGGAGTTCGAAGTGACGCCGGACGGACCCGGATCCGCCATCCGCCAGACCGCCACGTTCGACCCCGTGGGAAAGGCCGGCACGCTCTACTGGTATGCCCTGTGGCCACTCCACACCCTGATCTTCGGCGGCATGCTGCGACAGATCGGCCGGCTCGCCTCGATCGAGGCGCTCAGCCCCCGGCCGACGACGGGCAGTGGCGCGGCCTGATCGTCGGCGCTATCCGCGTCAGTAGCGGGGAACGGACGAATCGACCAATCTGGACCAGGCGTCGATCCCGCCCGTCAGGTTGTAGAGATGGAGGAAGCCGGCCTGCGAGAAGTACTCGGCCGCCGACTGGCTGCGGATGCCGTGATGGCAGTGGAACACGAGGGGCGTGTCTCGATCGAGCGCGAGCAGCGCATCGTGCCGCGCCCGGTCGAGGAGGACCGCGCCGTCGATGCGGGCGATGCTCTGCTCTTCTGGCGTGCGGACGTCCACGAGGTGCGGCACGTCCCCACTGTCGAGCATGGCCTTCAAATCGGGAGCCGTCAGTTGCACTACAGGCATCCTCGATACTCGCACGAACCGCCACGCGCTCCAATGGTCAGGCCCCCAGCTGCCGCCGCACCTCACGCATGATCCGGGTTTCGACGTCACCGGCGAAAGGGCCAGGGCGCCCGTAATAGATCATGGCGTCGCCTCCTTCGTAGCCCCCCTCGTCCAGCACACGTCGCGACGGCACGTAGCCGAACACATCGTTGCTGTAGCCCGCGGTCCAGATCGCGCGGTCCGGGTACTCCCGCCGCAATCGCAGCGCATAGTCCACGACCACTTCGCCTCCGAGGGCGACCAGGGTCAGGTCGGTCCCGCCGAAGCGCCAGACCTGCACCGGATCACGCTGCACGGTGGGGAGACGGCCATCTCGGCGCAGTACTCGCTCCATGAGCACCGCGTGGCGCCGAAGATAGACGGGATCGATGTCGAGCTGACCGTGCCACCGCGTCCTCGTCGCCTTGTCCGCGAACGGAAGCTCGACGATCCCGAACCTCGTGTCCAGCGAGGGCCGAATCGCGACCGTCTGCTCGAGCACGGCGTTCACCGCGTCGGCAAGCACGGCGCCGTGCGCCTCGACGAGCGCCAGCGTCCCACGCGGCTTCGGATTCGCGTCCGCCCCACATCCCATGACGAAGAGCGCCTGCGTCCCCGGATGCCGCGTCTCGAGCGCCGCCTGCGCGACGCCCGCGTAGTCGCCGTGATACTGCACGAACCCGTCCTGCAACGTGGTGTTGTGGCAGGCGTAGCCAAAGACGATGGCGTCGAGGCCGCCGGAGGCCGTCGTCACCGTGAGCACGGGCACGGAGCGATCGACCGGGCCGTCAGGGCCGAACTTGACACGGCGGTTCGCCGCGAACCCGGCCTCCCCTGCGCCGTAGGCCAGGCGCGCCGGACGAAGACGCGAGAGCGCGTCTGCAATCACGGACGCGAGTCGCCGCTCGAGCTCTGACGTGTAGTCCCGAATGGCGGCCCACTGACCGGGTGAGAGATCGTAGGCCACCGACAACTGCTCGTCCACCACCGGGCCGCAGTGGGTGTGGCTGGCGTTGAACAGCAGCCGGGCGCGCGGGATTCCGTGCCGGCGACGGACGATCGTCGCGACTCGGTCGGTGATGGCGGCGGTGAGCCCCAGCAGATCGACGGTCACGAGCACCGCGGCCGGCCCGCGCCCGGTCTGGAGGGCCAGCGCCTTGGCGTAGAGCGGCATCGC
>JANPJN010000206.1:0-4007 GCA_031425515.1 Acidobacteriota bacterium
TCGCGCTCCAGCCCCTGCCGCCGCATGTCCGCGACCACTCCCACGACGGTGAACCACGGGCCGCCCGAGCTCTCCGGGCCCAACCTGAGCCTTCTGCCCACCGGGTCCTGCCCGGGCCACGAGCGCCGGGCCAGCGCGTCGTTGATGATCGCCACACGCGGAGCCTCGGGCCGATCCTCTGTCGAAAACACGCGACCGCGGAGTAGCGGCGTGCCGAGGGTGCGGAAGACCTCCGTGCTGACCTCGTCTCGTGTGAACACGAGGCGCTCGGAGACCGTTCCGGCGTCCTGTTCGACAGTCAGGGTCTGCTCCCTGGGGTTGCCGGTGAACAGATCGTCGATGATGCCGGCGCTCTCGACACCCGGCACCGCCTGACTCTGTTCGAGCACGCGGTCGTACAGGGCGCTCCGTTGTGCGGGAACACTGACGGTCGGCGGAGCGGTGATCTCCATCACAAGCACCCGCTCCGGCCTGAATCCCGGGTCGATGCTGGTGACGTGCCACCAGCTTCGGACGAGCAGCCCGGCGCCGGCGAGCAGAACGATCGCCAGCGCAAATTCCGCCACCACGAGGGCGTGTCGGATTCGGCGGCTGGATGTTCCGCCCGAAACACTTCTGCCGCCTTTCTCGCCGGAGGGCTGCGGATCGCGACGCATCGCCGTCATCGCTGGCGCCAGCCCCACCAGGAGGCCCGCCAGAAGAGACATGGCCAGGGCGAGCGCGAGCACGCGGAGGTCGAGGCTCACTTCGTTCAGGCGCGGCAGGTTACCGGGGCCGAAGGCACGAATGAGGCTGATGCCTGCCGAGGCGAGCAGCGTGCCGATCAGGCCTGAGATGACGCCGAGCACGACGCTCTCGGTGAGCAGCTGTCGCACGATTCGTCCCGGACTCGCGCCCAGCGCAGCGCGAACGGCCATCTCCCGCGCGCGGGCGGTGCTGCGCGCCAGCGAGAGGCTCACGACATTGGCGACGGCGATCAGGAAGACGCACAGCACCGCTCCGCCCAGCATCCACAGCGCCAGGCGTGATTGGGGCCCGACCATGTACAGAGTCAACGGGACGACGGCGACGCCGCGGTTGGCTTCGGCCGCCGGGAACTGATCGTTGAGCCGGTGGGCGATGGCACTCATTTCCGCCTGCGCCTGGTCGAACGTCACGGTCTGTCGAAGTCTGCCGACGACGAACCACGTCTGAGGGCCGCGCACCGCGCGACGGGTCGTGTGTGGCTCGAGTACGTCGGCATCGATCGCCGCAATCTGGAAATCAGCGGGGAGGATGCCGATGATCTGAGAGCCGAATCCGTTCAGCACGAGCGTCGCTCCGAGCGCGTCGTGCGACCCTCCGAAACGCGCCTGCCAGAAGCGATGACTGATCAGGACCACTCGTTTCTGCTGGTCGGCTTCTTCGCTCGAAAAGTTGCGTCCCCGTACGGGCTGGACACCGAGGAGTGAGAGGAGATTGGGGGATACGCTGGCGCCGACGATCTGTTCCGCCCCGTCCCCTCCCGTCAGCGTGGTGGTCACGGCATCGAAGGTGGCCATATCGGCAAAGCTCTGACTCTGGGTCAGCCACTGTTCGACATCCCAGAGTGCGGATCGCCCCTCGCGAAGGTTCTGAGTCGGATCCTCCGTCCATACCATCGCCAGCTGCTCGGGGGCCTGATACGGGAGGGGTCTGAGCAGCACGGCACTCAGGACGCTGAACATGGTGGTGTTGGCGGCAATCCCCAGGGCCAGTGTGGCTGCCGCGGCGGTGGCAAACGCTGGACTCTTGCGAAGGGTGCGAAGTGCATGGCGCACGTCGCGCGCCACATCTTCCAGCCACACGAATGACCGGACCTGGCGATACACCTCCCTGGTCTGCGTGACGCCGCCGAAACTGCGCCGGGCAGCCCGGCGCGCCTCCTCTGGGGAAAGACCCTGCCGGACGTAGTCCTCTGCCGCTTCGGCCAGATGGCCTGCGATCTCGTCGTCGATCTCGTGATCGACCCTGGTAGGCTGGACGAGCGCCCGCAGCCTGAACAGAAAGACGCGCAGTCGCGTCATGACGGGTCTTCCGAGATCTTCAGGAAGCGCTCAACGATGCTCGCCGCACGCTGCCACTGCGCTTCCTCGTGGTGCAGCTGCTTGCGGCCGGCACGCGTCAGGGCGTAGAGCCTCACGCGACGGCCGCTCTCGGATGTACCCCATGTGGACGACACCCACCCCATCTGCTCCAGCTTGAGCAGGGCTGGATACAGAGTGCCCTGGTTGAGGGCAAGCTGATTTCCGCTGATCTGTTCGATGCGACGCGCGATCCGATATCCGTGCAGCGGGCCGAGGGCCTCCAGTGTCTTGATGACCATCAGACCGAGCGTACCGTAGAGGACGTCGCTCTTGTCGGGCGTCATATGTTGGGAGTCTACCCCTCCAAGCTGTTGGCAGTCAACTGGTCTAACGCCGGAGGTGTGAGGTTGTCACCACCACCGACCGTCTGGCGCTCTGCCGTGTTCAGTCGCTCTTCCCGTGCGCCACTTCCCGGTGCGCCGTGCGGCGGCATAGGGCAGGACGAACAGGTACAGCCCGCTGAACAGGAGCACGGCGAGCGGGAGCAGCGGCGCGTAGGTAATCCACGGGGGAGGCATTCCGCTTCCCCGGGCCAGGGCCGCGAAGTTGGCGAGGACGGTCACCGTAAAGACGATGGACACCCAGCGGTGGAGCCGACGGATCGAACTATTCCAGTTCACCTGAACCTCCCGAGACGGTGATACGGGATCCTGCGGCACGGGCCTCAGCGACGCGCCTCGATCAGCTTCCATCCATTGCCGGCCGGATCCCGGAAGCCGGCGTCAACGCTCCCGAAGCGCACGATGGGCTCCTGCGTGAACTCGACGCCAGCCGCGCGCATCCGGTCGCAGGCCGCACGGCAGTCGTCCACGACCAGCACGAGGGGCGGCATGGCGCCTTTGGCCACCATCTCTCGCAGCGTCTGCATCGTCGCCGGATCGTGCATCGGCGCCTGCGGGGTGAACAGGCCGAGCTGGAACGATGGTTGATCCGGGTGCTGGACCGTCAGCCAGCGATAGTCACCGTTGCGCACGTCGGTGTGGACGCGAAAACCGACCTTCTCGACGTAAAACGCGAGCGCTTCATCTTGATCCCGCACGTACACACCAACCACGTCCACGCCTTGACTCATGAGACCTCCTCGTCTGTGGACCCATTCTGACGGCCCGCCTCCTGTCGCCGCTTCTCCGAAACTGCGATCTTGAGATCCGGCCGGTGTGCGGCGCGCAGGAGGCACGCAGGCACGCTTTCCAGGTCGGCCTGAACCGCCCGCTGGCGAGCCCTGACCTCCCCAGGGCTCGCACCGGTGACGTCGCGGAAGACGCGCCCGAACGTACCCAGGCTCTTCCAGCCAGTGCCAAAGGCGATATCCGTGATGGAGAGGTCAGCATCGCGCAGGAGCGCGGTCGCGCGCTCGATGCGGCGGGTGAGCAGATAGCGATGCGGGGGCACGCCAAAGGCGTCCCTGAACGACCGCGCGAAATGGGCTGGAGAGACGCCGCTCTCGCGGGCGAGGCGCCGAACGGGCCAGTCCTCGTCTGATGAGGCGTCCATCCGGTCCTTCGCACGCAGCAGGCGGCGTAACAGCTCGGGGTGCTGGCCGGGCACGCCTCCAAGTGTACGACGGCCGCGACGGTCCGTCACCCGATGTGAACGAGGCGAACCGCCACAGGCCGTGATCCGAGGCGCTCTTGACCGCACGCGGCCGGCCGGGCACTATGCAAATATCCACTTGAACACTTGACCATGGCCGCCACCCGCCCACTTGCAGGTCCCCCGACGTGCGCGCGCGCGACGCACTGGTGAGCACGTCCGCGTCTCCACCCGGCAGCGCCGGCGTGCGTCTGGGCCTGCGCGAGAACCTCGGGCAGTTCGCCCTGCTGGTGGTCGTGAACGCCTTTGTCGGCGCGATGGTCGGCCTGGAGCGCAGCATCCTGCCGGCCATGGCCGAGCAGGAATTCC
>JANPJN010000207.1:0-6012 GCA_031425515.1 Acidobacteriota bacterium
GTCATACGACCCCAGCCGCATTGTGCCGCCCAGATCGTCCACGCCCAGGAGATCCCGCAATTTGTAGATGACGTTCTGAGGGGTGTCGGGCGTGCATTCCGTCGAGTCGGCCTGCGACAGGCCGCAGACATGACGCGCGTACTCCACCGCGGCCCACTGGAAGCCGTAACAAATCCCGAAGAACGGGATGCCGCGCGCGCGGGCAATCTCCGCCGCGCGCATCATGCCGCGGGTCCCGCGGTCGCCGAAGCCGCCCGGCACGAGGACGCCGTTCGCGCCGTCGAGCAACTGTTCTCCGCCGGGCTGTTCGAGCGCCTCGGCTTCCACCCACCGGATGTTGATCCGCAGCCGGTGCTTGAAGCCGCCGTGATACAGCGCTTCGTTCAGGCTCTTGTACGAATCTTCGTAGCCGACGTACTTGCCGACGACATGGATGGTGATCTCGTCCAGCGGATTGCTGATCCGATCGACGAGATCCGCCCAGGCATCCATCTTCGCTTCCGTGCGCGGCAGATGCAGGCGGTCCAGGACGATGCGGTCGAGGCCTTCGGCGGCGAGGACCAGCGGCACTTCGTAGATGCTCGAGACGTCTTTCGCCGTGATGACGGCCTCTTCGTCCACGTCGCAGAAGAGCGCGATCTTGCGCTTGATGTCCTGATCGAGGAAGCGGTCCGTCCGGCAGAGCAGGATGTCGGGCTGGATGCCGATGGCGCGGAGGTCCCGCACGCTGTGCTGCGTGGGCTTCGTCTTGAGCTCTCCCGCGGCCCCGATGAACGGTACGAGCGTCAGGTGGATGTACAGCGTGTTGTCGCGTCCGACGTCCTGCCGCAGCTGCCGGATCGCCTCGACGAACGGCAGGCTCTCGATGTCGCCGACCGTGCCTCCAATCTCGACGAGCACCACGTCCACGTCGCTGGCGACGGCGCGGATGCTGTCCTTGATCTCGTTGGTGATGTGCGGGATGACCTGGACCGTCCGCCCGAGATAGTCGCCGCGGCGTTCCTTCTGGATGACCGACAGATAAATCTTGCCCGTGGTCCAGTTGTTGTTGCGCGTGGTCACCTGATTGGTGAACCGCTCGTAGTGGCCGAGGTCGAGGTCGGTCTCGGCCCCGTCGTCGGTCACGTAGACCTCGCCGTGCTGGTACGGACTCATCGTGCCGGGGTCCACGTTGATGTACGGGTCGAATTTCTGCAGGGCGACCTTGTAGCCGTGCCCCTCGAGCAGCGCGCCGATCGACGCCGCGGCCAGTCCTTTGCCGAGCGACGAGACGACGCCGCCGGTCACCAGGATGTACTTGACCGGCCGGCTGCGGCCTCCAGCGGTCGTGCCCGTGTCCGTCTGTTCCTGCATCGTCCTTCTCTCTCGGTTACCTGGATGGCTGCATGGCGGCGTTGACGCCTCGGGACGGGTCGAACGAGGCCCGCACACGGATCAGATCCGCGGCCGTGTCCACGCCGACGGAGTCGAAGCCGGTCTCGACCGCCTTGATGCGGATGCCGTACTCGAGCGCACGCAGCTGCTCGAGCGCCTCGGAGCGCTCCATGTCGGTGGGGGGCAGGGCGGCGAGCCGGAGCAGGCACGTCCGGCGATACACGTACAGCCCCACATGGCGCCACGCCGGCGCCGGCGGGCAGCCCTCCCGCGCGAACGGAATGGGCGCGCGGGAGAAATAGAGCGCGAAGTCGCTGCGGTCCACGACGACTTTCGTGACGTGGGGGTTCTCGAAGTCGGCGGGGTCGTCGATGCGGCGACGGAGCGTGCTCATGAGGAGCGCGACGTCCGTCGCGAAGGGCGCGACCGCCTGGTCAATCATGGCCGGCTCGATGAGGGGCTCGTCCCCCTGGACGTTCACGATGAGGTCGGCGTCCATGCCGGCCGCGACTTCAGCGATGCGATCGGTGCCGCTCTGGTGGGCGGAGGAGGTCATGCGGACATCTCCCCCGAACGCGGCGACGGCCCGAAAGATGCGCTCGTCGTCGGTCGCGACGATGACGGCGCGGATCGAACGGGCCGATGCGGTGCGGCGATAGACGTGCTCGATCATCGAGCGGCCACCGATGTCGGCGAGTGCCTTGCCCGGGAGCCGTGAAGACTCGTAGCGCGCGGGGATGATGGCGACAGCGGAGGCGATAGCGGGAACAGGGGAAGGCCCGGAGCTGGAAACAGGGGGCACGGCAAATCCTACCACACCTGCCCGCGTCGTCCGTGGGCGCGCGTGCGGGGTTGGGAGTAAGATGGAGGCCACACATCATGGCTCCTGCCCGCGCCGCGGCGTATATCGGAGGGCTGACACTGCTCGCAGCCTGGCTGGCCTCGGCGGCCGGCGTTCAGCGGCAGGCGCCTGCACCGCGCGCCGAGGCGCGGTCACCGGAGGCCGTCCAGATCGAGGCGCTGGCGTCCGACGTGCAGTCGCAGGCCGCCCGGCTGCGCGCCAGGCTGGCGACGGCTCCTGCGGCGACCACGAGCGCGCGCAATCCCTTCAGCTTTGGCGCTCGTGCGCGGAGTGTCGTGCGCACGACGCCCGCCCAGGCGATGCTGGTGGCACCGCCTGCGGTCCCGGCGGCGATGCCGCTGGAGCTTGTCGGTCTCGCCGAACAGATGGTCGATGGTGCCATGACCCGGACCGCGATGATTGCGGCGCCCGGCGATCAGCTGTTCATGGTGGCGCAGGGGGAGGAGCTGGCGGGCCAGTACCGCGTCAGCGCCGTTGGCGCCGACGCGGTTGAACTGACGGATGTCGCGACGGGCGCTACACGGCGCCTTGGCTTAAGGTAACGAGCTTCACCTGACGGATCGCCCGCGCGCGGCGCAGCTCGTCGAGCGCGCTTGCGTCGGCCGCGTCGCTCCGGCCCGCCTGATCCAGGTTCACGACGCCGACCGCGCCCCCCTGGCCGCGCCCGAGCGCGAAGCTTCCGATGTTGATGCCGTGGCGACCGAGAATCGTGCCGACCTCGCCAATCACGCCGGGCTGATCGTCGTTGCGGATCACGAGGAGGGCGCCGTCCACCAGCGGCACCTCGACATCCACACCGTCGAGCTGGGTGAGCCGCGGGCTGTCGCCCTCGAAGACCGTCCCCTCGATCCAGCACTCGCCTCCGGTCGTCTGGAGCTTCACCGACAGCATGTTGGCGAACGATCGGGGCCGTGAGCTCCGGGACTCGACGACTTCGATGCCGCGCTCGGCCGCGATCGCGCGCGCGTTGACGACCGTGACGCTCGACGACAGCATGGGGCGCAGCACGCCGGCGACCACGGCGCTGGCAATGAACTGCGCGTGCTCACTGACCAGCGGGCCGTAATAGCGGATGCCGAGCGACTGCGTCCGCCCTTCGGCCAGCTGCGAGACGAGGGCGCCCATGCGCTCGGCGAGCTGGATGAAGGGACGGAGACGGCCGTATTCCTCTCCCCGAATCCCCGGGAAGTTGACCGCGTTCCGGATGACGCCTTCCTGAAGGAAATCACGGAGCGCCACCGCCGTCTCGATGCCGACCTGTTCCTGGGCTTCGACCGTGGAGGCCGCAATGTGGGGCGTGGCGATGACCTGGGGCAGCTTGGCGAGCCGCCAGTCCGCCGGCGGCTCCTTCTGGAACACGTCGAGACCGGCGCCCGCGATCTGACGCGCCTCGATGGCGTCGGCGAGCGCGCCTTCGTCGATCAGTTCGCCCCGCGCGGTATTCACGATCCGGCAGCCCGCCTTGCAGCGCGCCAGCCGGGCTGCGTCGAAGAGGTGGCGCGTTTCGGGCGTCGACGGCAGGTGCAGGGTGATGTAGTCGGCCGCGGCGCAGAGATCGTCCAGCGACAGGAGCTCGATGCCCAGCGTACCCGCGACCTGCTCGGAAATGAACGGGTCGTGCGCCACGAGGCTCATCCCGAAAGCGCGCGCGCGCGAGCCGACCTCCTGGCCGATCCGGCCGAGTCCGACGATCCCGAGGGTCTTGCCCCGGAGCTCGCCGCCCGTGAGCTTCTTCTTTTCCCAGACGCCGGCCTTCATGAACGCGTCCGCGGCCGGAATCGACCGCGAGAGCGAGAGCATGAGCGCGACGGCGAGCTCGGCCACGCTGATGCTGTTGGCGCCCGGGGCGTTCATGACCACGATGCCGCGATCCGTGGCCGCCTTGACGTCCACGTTGTCCACGCCGGTACCGGCGCGGGCGATGGCGCGCAGGCGCGGCGCGGCGGCCATCAGCGCAGCGGTGACCTTGGTGGCGCTGCGAACAACCAGGGCGTCGGCGTTCGTGAGATCGCCCGAGAGATCCTCGGGACTACGGCCGCTGCGGGCGTCGATGGTCCATCCTGGCACGCTGCGAAGGAGCTCGACGGCAGACGAAGGGAGTTGGTCGGCGATGACAATGTGCATGGTGCGTTTGCTAGTCTCCAGTGGCGTGCGGGAGGGATGTCCGACGGCGTCTGTTAAGTATAATGTCGTGTTCCTCTGAAGTAAGCGCACATCGGCGCGTCAGTGCGCGCACCATCGTGGTGCAAACCGCTCGAAACTGCGGATTGGCGCGGGGCGATGGGCACGACGGGCTCTGATTTCCACAAACTTTTCCACAGTTCCTGTGAAGATCGGCGGCGTCGTGACGGTGATGTGACCTAATTTCTGTTATGCCAAATTTCACACTTCTGAAAGCCCCGGCGACGGGCACGCCGATCACCCGCGATGGTGGCCGCCTCGTTGTGCCGGACGATCCCATTATTCCCTTTATCGAAGGGGACGGCACGGGTCCCGACATCTGGCGGGCGAGCGTCCGGGTGTTCGACGCCGCCGTGCAGAAGGCGTTCGGCGGCCGCAAGCACATTGTCTGGTTCGAGGTGCCGGCCGGGGAGAAGGCCCACACGCAGCACGGCGAGTGGCTGCCGAGCGACACCCTCGAGGCCGTGCGCGCCTACAAGGTCGCGATCAAGGGACCGCTGACCACGCCGGTCGGAGGAGGGATCCGGAGCCTGAACGTCACGCTGCGGCAGGTGCTGGATCTGTACGCCTGCGTGCGCCCGGTCCGGTATTTCACCGGAACGCCCGCGCCCGTGACGCACCCCGAGCGCATGGATGTCGTGATTTTTCGTGAGAACACCGAAGACGTGTACGCCGGGATCGAATGGGCCATGGGCACGCCCCAGGCCGCGAAGGTCATCGAGTTCCTCGAACGGGAGATGGGGCAGAAGGTGCGGGCCGATTCCGGCATCGGAATCAAGCCGATCTCCGAGTTCGGGACGAAGCGGCTGGTGCGGATGGCGATTCAGTATGCCATCGACAACAAGCGCAAGACCGTGACGATCGTCCACAAGGGGAACATCATGAAGTTCACCGAGGGGGCGTTCCGGGACTGGGGCTACGAAGTCGCCAAAGCGGAGTTCAGGGACCACGTCGTGACGGAAGACGAGGTCGGCAAGGGGGCGTCGCGGGACGGCAAGGTCCTCATCAACGACCGCATCGCCGATAGTGTCTTCCAGCAGATTCTGACGAGGACGGCCGACTACGACGTCTTCGCGTGCCCGAACCTCAATGGCGACTACCTGTCGGACGCCTGCGCGGCGCAGGTCGGGGGCCTCGGCATCGCTCCAGGGGCCAACATCGGCGACGACATCGGGTTCTTCGAGGCCACGCACGGGACCGCGCCGAAGTATGCCGGCAAGGATGTCATCAATCCGGGCTCGGTGATCCTGTCAGGCGTGATGATGTTCCGCTATCTGGGCTGGGGCCAGGCGGCCGATCTGATCGAGCGCGGCCTGGAGCAGACGATCCGGGACAAGACGGTGACGTACGACCTCGCGCGCCAGATGCAGGGCGCGACGGAGCTGAAAACCTCGGCGTTCGCGGACGCCATCATCGGCAACATGTAGGGCGGATACCTTATGAATAGAAAAGTGACGGTCGTAGGGGGCGCCGGCGCGGTCGGCGCGACGGTGGCGCGGGCGATCGCCGACAGGGAGCTGGCCGATGTCGTCATCATCGACATCGCGGGGGAGAAGGCCGCGGGCGTCGCCCTCGACATGCTCGAGGCGTGCCCC
>JANPJN010000208.1:0-7775 GCA_031425515.1 Acidobacteriota bacterium
GTTCGTCGATCCGGCGCCCGGGGGCTTCGCTGGCAGCGGGTCTCGAGCTGCCCACGGGCGAGCACGGGGTGATTCAGGTCGGTGCGGGGTTGCATCTCATCAGGACGAGAGCTGGCCATCCGATCGCGAGTTCCGAAGTGCCGGCCCTGAATCTGCTCGTGGGATGGGCCTACCGCTTCTGACCGACGCAGGACCGCAATCTCCATCCTGCGTGGACATGACGCAGTCGTGACGGGGGAGGGAACACTGGCGCTGTCTGCGTTGGCTGTCCGCGGCTGATCAGAGAAGCCCTCGTGCGTGGCGAGCGGTGCTCCAGCAATCAGTCGTGATCCCTCCGTGTCCATCCGTGTCATCCGTCACATCCGTGTCCTCGCGTGGACAAGGCGCAGCCGTGACAGCGGGAGACGAGCGCGTTGGCCCGCGGCTGCGTACACTCGTGGACCCTGGCTTCCGCGGTCAGCGGACCCAGCGGCTCAGTGTTTCTCCGCGGCGTAGAAGGCGTACGTGATGCGCCAGGAGGTCTCCTCCCCAGGCGCGGCGCGCAGGTCGATGAACGCCTCGGGGCACACCGTCGTCGCGGCGGACCACAACACCAGCTTCGAGATGGGACGATCGCTCGTCTGCCGGACTCCGGCGCCGGTCCGACGATTCTCCACGCGGATGTCGTAGTCCGCGGCCGAGGGGCCGTACCCGGACAACTCGGTGAAGATCGTCTGCTTCGGCTCGAACGGCTTCAGGAACGTGACCTCTCGACCCTGCACCTGCGCGAGGCCGTTCAGCGGTCTCGCGGCGGTGGCCCCAAACGGAAAGCGGACCACGTAGTCGGGGCCGGTGCGCTGGCGATCGAGCATGTAGAAGTTGTGCTCGTAGACGCTGGTGGCGATCGGCCGCGAACCGGTGTTCTTCAGATGGTGCTCGAGGACGAGCGTGTCTCCCGCGAGCCTGACCGTCTTGCGATAGACGTAGCCGTACCCGCGGGTCGCCGCGAGCGTGTGCGTGAACTCGACCTCGGCGGCCCCCTTCCGGATCGCCCAGGTGCCGGGGTCGGTGATCTCGTAGGTGGCAAACTGACGATAGGCGGGCTCGTCCGGCTTGCGCACCGCCCCGACCCCAATCCGCACGAAGCTCTCCCCCGTCTTCGCGTCGTCGTACCCCACGTTCGAGAACTCTTCGACGGGACCGGTGATCGCGTCGTGCAGCGTCGGATCGTACTTCTCGAACCACTGCCCGAAATACTCGTGGCCGTTCCAGGTGAGGCTCGCGATCGACCCGGACCAGTCGAAGCGCGTGCCGCGGTAGTAGCCGGCGACCGGGTCCGGCGCGTGGAGCTGTGCGCGGATGGGGCCGGCGGCAATACCCAGTTGTGGCGCCGGAGGCACCGGGGTCTGCAGCAGCCCGGCACCGAGGACTCCGACCGCGAGGAAGAGGGCGGCCCGCATCACGCCAGCCCCTTCACCGGCTCGACCCGGCGCATGAGCGCGAAGCCCGCGACGAGCGCGACCGGCATCAGCAGACCGATGCCGATGAACACCGGCACGTAGCTGCCCGTGACGTCGAGCGTGCGCCCGACCGCCCACGTGCTGATGACCGATCCCACCGTGGACCCGGTGCCGGCGATGCCGTAGACCGAGCCGACGGCACGGGGCGGAAAGTAATCGCCCGGCAGGCTGTGGACGGCAATCGACCACCACATCCAGAAGAAGATCGCGATGCAGATGAGGCCGATCGTCCAGAACAGCGACTGCGCGAAAACGGCGAGGATGCCGATCGGCGACATCACCGTCGCAATCACCATCATCGTCTTGCGCGTGCGATTCGCGCTCCACCCGGCGCGCTGGAGCCGCAGCGACAGGTAGCCGCCGACGAAGTTGGAGAGGTCGGCGACGAGGAAGGGTATCCAGGCGACCGCGCCAATCGCGGCGAGGTTCAGCCCGCGCTCGCGCGTCAGGAATTCCGGAATCCAGAAGACGTAGAAGTACCAGAGCGGATCGGCGAGGAAGCGGCAGACAAACGGGGCCCATGTCTGCCGGTACTGCATCAGGTCGAGCCAGCGCAGGCGGTCACCGGCCGTCTGCGCCTCGCGCTCCGAGGCCTCCATCTCGGGATGGAGATAGCGGAACAACTGAAACGCCGCAATCCAGACGAAGCCGAGCGCACCCGTCACGATGAACGCCGCCCGCCACCCCCATCGCAGGGTGACGAACGCCACGAGCGGCGGGGCGATCATCGCCCCGAGGCTCGACCCGCTGTTGCAGACACCAATCGCCAGCGTCCGCGCCTGTGGCGGCACCCACGTGGCAATGGCTTTGGCAAATGCCGGCCACCCGCCCCCCTCGCCGATGGCCAGAGCGGCCCGTGTGGCGCCCAGGCTGAGCGGTCCGGTTGCCAGCGCCGCGGACATGCCGGCGAGCGACCACCATCCGACCGCCAGCGTCAGGCCACGCCCGACGCCGAGGCGGTCCAGCACCCACCCGGCAAACGCGTAGCTGACCGCGTAGGTCGCCATGAACGCGTTGAGGATCAGCGCGTACTGCCCGTTACTCAGATGGAACTCGGCCCGCAGCGTCGGCGCCAGCACCGAGACGACCTGCCGGTCGATGAAGTTGATCGTCGTCTGACCCAGCAGCAGTGCGACGAGGATGATGAGCGACCGCCGGGTGAAGACCGCGCGGAACTGCCCGGGGACCTCTGTCGCCACGTCGTTCAGTTGCATGACCGCTACTCTCCTGCGTCCGTCAGTCCTGGAGCGCGAACGCGAGGATGTTCGGTCCGCTCGCCACCGCGATGTACTGCTTTCCGTCGAACGTATACGTCATCGGCGACGCTTTCCAGGACTGGTTCGTCGGAAAGCTCCAGAGGGGCTTTCCGGTGACCGCGTCGGCAGCCATCAGCGCGCCCCCCTCTTCGCCGAAGAAGACCAGGCCGGTCGCGGTGCTGAGCGTTCCTCCCCACGAATTGCCGGGGCCCGGCTGCGGAAGCTCCCATCGGATGGCGCCGGTACGGATGTCGATTGCCTTGAGGATCCGCTCCGGCACCGGGTCTGGCGCCGTGCGTTGCGATCCCCCCAGGTACGCCTTGCCGCTCTCCCAAATGGAGTCGTCGCGCTTCGTGTAGATGCTGCACTTCTCGAACGTCTGGACGTAGTAGAGGCCCGTGGCCGGGTTGAACGACGGCGAGAACCAGTTCGTGGCGCCGTCCTGCGACGGGCACACCTTCGTGCCGCCTGCGGACGGTTCCTTGCCGGAGACGAGCATGGGCCGTCCGTCGGCGCCGATGCCGGTCGCCCAGGTCAGGTTCCGCACGAACGGCGTGGACAGCAGCCGCGTCCCGTCACGTCGATCGAACACATAGAAAAACCCGTTGCGGCTGGCATGGAGCAGGAGCTGGCGCGGGCGCCCCTGCCACTCGGCGTCCACGATCACCGAGGTCTGCGTCGCGTCCCAGTCCCACAGGTCGTGCGGGGTGAACTGATAGTGCCAGCGCAGCCGGCCGGTCGATCGCTCGAGCGCCAGCAGGCTCGCCGAGTACAGGTTGTCCCCCTTCCGATCATCGCCGTTGTATTCCTTGGCCGGGTTGCCCACCGGCCAGTAGACCAGGTCCAGCGACGGGTCGTAGCTCCCGGTGAACCACGTCGGCGCCCCGCCGTGCTCGATGTCCTTCCCCTGCCACGTCTCCGACCCGGGCTGTCCCGGCTGCGGCACGGTCCAGAAGCGCCACAATTCCTTGCCGGTCGCCTGGTCGTGCGCCGACACAAAACCGTTCGCGCCGTGCTCCCCGCCGGTGACGCCGGCGATGACGACATTCCCCGCGACGAGTGGCGCAGACGAGGCGGAGTAGTTCTTCTTCCAGTCCGCAAGCTCCGTTTCCCAGAGCAGTTCGCCCGTGTGGCGGTTGAGCGCGAGCAGGTGCGCGTTGTCCGTCTCCATGAAGAGGCGATCGCCGGCGACGGCCACGCCGCGGTTGGCGTGTCCACCGGTCGCGCCCGCGGTCCTGGGGCGTCGGAACTGCCAGACCCTGCGGCCGGTGCCGGCATCGAGCGCGTAGCATTCGTTGGGGTTGGCCACGTACATCAGCCCTCCGACCACCGACGGGGTGGTCTGGGACTGGCCGGCGCCCGGGATCGTGAATACCCAGCGCGGCGCAAGGCGCGACAGGCTCGCCTTGTCGATCTGCGTCAGCGTGGTGTAGCGGTTCCCTCCGGGCAGGCCGTTGTAGCCGGGCCAGTCCGACTCCGACGTCACCTCGCGCATGCGCGTGCCGTCCCGGCGCAGCAGGTGGACCCGCTTGTCGTCGGTCAGGAGCTGGAGGTCGTTGAACCCTTCCGCCATCACCTGCCCCTCCAGCGTCCCGGACGGGGTCTCGACCCGACGCCGGACGACCGGCGCGGTCTCCGGCCGGCGCTCAATCGAGCGAAGAAATGCAACGAGATCCGCCGACTCGTTCCCCGCCATGGCGTGCGCCGGCATGCCTTTCAAGGGGATGCCGTCGCGGATGAGCGTGGCGAGTTGCGTGTTGTCGCGGGTCGTCAGCCGGTCGCGGATGCCGGGCCCCATCTCCCCGCCGTTGCCGTCGCCGCCGTGGCATCGGGCGCAGGTGGCTTCAAAGGCGCGGCGCCCGGCGTCGGCCGACTGCGCGCGCAGCGGAAGCGCGCAGCCAAGCGCCAGGAACGTGGCCCCGGCCACGCGAACGATCGTCGTCTTTCGGATCATCGTGAGCGCACCTTCTCTGCCAGCAGGGTCGCGGTGAGGCCGGATTATACATTCCGCTTCGTGCGGCGCGGCGTCCCGTTCAACGCGCCGCCCTCGACGCCGTCAGTGGTGGCGCTCTTGCATGGCGATACTCGGAGAGCCGTTCGGGGGCCTCTGCGGGGGAAATCCATACAGGAGGACACGTGGCGAAGCGAGTATCTGGAAGAACAGCAGCAGCGCGGCGCGCGAAGCCGGCCACACGCGCGACGGCGAAGAAGTCGGCTCGGCAGCGCACGAAGCCTGCAAAGCGTACGGCCGTCAAGCGAACAGCCGCGACGCCTGCGGCAAGGAAGCGCACGGCGAAGAAGACGCCGGCCGGCCGCGCGACTTCAGCAGCGCGGAAGCCCGCACGCCGCCGGAAGACGGCCGCGCGCACGCCCCCCCGCGTGCCAAAGGGCACCGCCGGGCGCTCGCGGGTCGCCACGACCGTCCGCGGGGTGGTGGCCGGTGCGGTCGCCGTCGTCACCGGCAGCCTGCCGTGGGGGTCCGCCGAGCCGGATGCCGTCGAACTGCTCGAAACCGATCATCGGCGCCTTGAAGATCTGCTCGCGCAGGGAAAGAAAACGACTTCGCGCGGCGTGAAGACCCGGAACGCGCTGCTGGCCACCCTGGCGCGGGAGCTGACCGCGCACGAGCTCATCGAAGAGAAAGTCCTCTATCCGGCGCTGCAGGCCCACCCTCAGGCGAAAGACATCGTCCTCGAGGGCTACCAGGAACATCACGTAGCGGACCTGATTCTCGCGGAGCTGAAGGGGCTGGCGCGCGACGACGAGCAGTGGGGCGCCAAGTTCAACGTGCTCAGGGAGAACATCGAACATCACATCAAGGAAGAAGAGGGGGAGATGTTCCGGACCGCCCGCGGCATCTTCAGCCGCGACGAGCTGCGGCAGCTCGGAGGGCTCCTGGCGAGGATGAAGGCGGAGGCGCTGCGGGGCTGACCGCCGGGCAACCCCACGCACGCCCGGCCGACTTCCGTCCGGTGCGTGCGCTCCTGTACAATGCCCGGGTGATTGTTCCCCGTCTCGCTCGCACGATGTTCGCGGCGGCACTGCTCGCAGGCGTGGCCGCGGGCGCGGCCGGCTGCGGCCCCACGCCGACGTCGCCGTCTGTCAGCGTCCCGTTCAGCCTGACGGACCTCCGTCTCGGCACGGGCGCGGACGCGGTGTCAGGCAAGACGCTGACGGCCAACTACACGGGCTGGCTGTACGACTCGACGAAGTCCGATCTGAAGGGACTGCTGTTCGAAACGTCGGTGGGAGGCGTGCCGATCTCGTTCACGCTCGGCGCCGGCGCCGTCATCACCGGTCTCGAGCGCGGGATGGACGGGATGAAAGTCGGAGGCGCGCGACGCGTCGTCATTCCGCCATCACTCGGCTACGGGATCTCGCGGAACGGGCCGATTCCCCCGTTCGCGACGCTCATCTTCGAAGTCGAGCTGCTCGACGCGCAATAGCGGTGGAGCGTTCTCAGCCGCCGATGCGGATGCGGATCCCCGCTATCACCATCCGCAGGCGGTCGTCGATCAGTTCCTCGCCGGCACCTTCCGCGTCCCCCTGGATTCTCGCAAAGCCCGCCTCGCCGAAGATGCCGAGGCGGGAGGACGCCCACCCCTCGAGCCCGCCGCCGTACATCCAGCCAAACCCCTTGGTCCGGTAGCCGAAGGTCTGGGTCGCACTGCCGATGGTCTGCGATGTGGCCGCGGTGCCCTGGTGATAGTTCATCCCGCCCTTGCCGTAGAACCTGACCGGTCCCGCAGGCACGCCCACGACCCCGGAGAGCCCCCAGACATCCGTATCGAGCGTGCTGTCGAACGTAAAGCCGTCGCCGCCCCTGGCCGTCACCTGTTTCGGCTTCAGATACATCCCCTCGACGCCGATGTACCGTGTGATCCAGTAGGTTGCGCCGGCCGAGAACGCCAGGCCCGATCCGCCGCCGTCGCAGGGCACCACGGTCCCGCAGTTGATGGCTTTCGCGTCCCGGATGCTGGAGAACGCCGCACCGCCCCCAATCACCAGCCCTCTCGGCAGCGGGCGCCACACCCTCGGACCTGACTCCGATCCCGTTTCATCGGTGCCGGGCGGCGGCACGCCGTAGCTCCCCTTGACCAGCAGGAGGCTCGGAGCGGTGCCGGCGAGATTGACGACGATGGTGTTGACCGGCCGCACCCAGTAGAGCCCGCTGATCTGGCGGCGATCGCATCGCTCCCCCGGCGGGGCGATCGCGCCGCCGATTTCGACGATCACCACGCGGCGAACGCTCTCGCAGAGATCCACGAAGACGTTGGCGTCGATTTCGACCTTGCCGATCGCGTCCTTCATCTTGAACGGGAGCGTCGCGACACCGGCGGCATCGGCGGCGCCGGTCGCCACGCTCGCGGCGTTCAGGACCACCTCGACCGCCATGGCCGGCGGGGCATTCCTGACGACAACGGTCTGCGCGGTCGCCGTTCCGGCCGCGGCGCTCACACACCACACGGTCGCGAGCGCGACCGCGCTCCAGGGTCTCTGCATCCTTGTTCCTCGCTTCACGTACGGTATGAGTATATCTTCGCCGCTCGTTCACCGCCCCCCGGTGCGGGCGGCCGATGGCGTAACGGGCGGCAGACCACGCTGCCAATCCGCGGGAGGCAACCGTGAAAATGACCGAACTGTTCCTGGGCGAGCTCGATCGGGAAGCCAAGATCACGAGGCGCGCGCTCGAACGCGTGCCCGAAGGGCGCGATGACTGGAAGCCCCACGACAAATCGATGCCGCTCGGCCGGCTGGCCAGCCTCGTCGCGATGATGCCGTCCTGGCTGTCGATGATGATCGACAGGGACGAACTGGACCTGAACCCGCCGGGCGGCTCCTCCATCGTGCCCCGGGCGGCCACGCAGGCGGCGCTGCTCCGGGCCATGGACGAGGGAGTCGCCGGCGCCCGGGCGTCGCTGCAGGGCACGACCGACGAGCACCTGATGAAGCCGTGGCGGCTGCTCGTGGCCGGGCAGGTGGTGGCCGAGCACCCGCGTCACATCATGCTGCGCGATTC
>JANPJN010000209.1:0-4146 GCA_031425515.1 Acidobacteriota bacterium
CATCGCGGGGTTCGGTTTGCCGGGGATGGCGTCCGGTCGTCGGCTGGTGGCCGACGAACGCGAACTAATCGGGACGCGCATCGGCCGCCTGTCGGCGAAGATCACCCCCGGCGTGTTCTTCGTCGAGGACCTCGTCATCGACGGCCTGCTGCCGGGCGAGCGGCCGTTCCTGCGCGCGAAGAAGATCCAGGTCGTCGTTCCCTGGTGGACGGTCTTCACCCGGAAACTGGTGATCGAGTCGGTGGAGATGACGGACTGGCAGATGCTGGTCGAAACGTGGCCGGGCAGCCCGGCGTACCCGAACGGGCGGCATAACTTCCCGCGCTTCGTGAAGGAGTCGAAGTCGAAGGGGCCGAAGCGGTTCACGACGACGCTGCGGTGGATGCTGGCGTCGAGGGGCAGCTTCACCTATGAGGATCACGGGACGCCGTGGAGCACCGCTGCGCGCGACCTGCGCGTGTCCATCAGCCGCGGGTTCGTCGATACGAAGTATCGCGGGCAGGCGTCGTTTGGCGACTCGGTGATTGCGATTCAGACGTACGAGCCGTTTCATGCGCGCATGGACTCGCGCTTCACGATCGAGGGATCCGATCTGCAGTTCAGCCGCATCGACATGGTGAGCGACGGCGCGACGTCCGCGATGACGGGCAGCATCGATCTCGGCCGGTGGCCGGAGCAGACCTACCAGATCCGATCGCAGATCGATTTTCCGACGCAGAAGAACATCTTTTTCCATCGCGACAAGTTCACCGCCTCCGGCCAGGGGGAGTTCCTCGGAACGTTCCACCTGTTCAAGGGCGGGCGTGAGCTGAAGGGGCGGTTCACCAGCCCCATGGCGGGCGTGAACGACTGGCGGTTTCCCGATCTGAAGGGGTCCGTGCTCTGGCTGCCGGACCGCCTCGAGGTGACCGACGCCACGAGCGGGCTGTACGGGGGAACGGCGACCTTCGACTACAGGCTCGCGCCCTTCGGCCGGAAGGGAGTCCCGACACGCGCGACCTGGGACGTGGCCTATCGCGACGTCAGCCTGGCGTCGCTCACTGACTTTCTCGAGACGAAGGGGTTGCGGCTCGATGGGCGCGCCACGGGGAAGAATCATCTCGAGTGGCAGCTCGGGCAGTGGGCCGGGAAGCGCGGGCACGGCGAGGTGGACGTCACGGCGCCGGGGGGCCGCCCGACGATGACGCGGGAGTTCCAGCCGGATGTGCTCGCCGCCGAGGAGGCGCTGGCGCCAGAGGCAGGGCCGTTCAACCCGCGGGCGTCGCTCGGATATCTACCGATCGCGGGACGGGTCGCCTACACATTGGAGCCCCAGTGGATCACGCTCGGGAAGAGCTGGGTCGCCACGCCCAAGACCTACGTGGACTTCCAGGGTCGGACCGCCTACGGTGAGCGGTCCCAGATTCCGTTTCATGTGACGAGTCTGGACTGGCTCGAGAGCAACCGCGTGCTGGCCGGGATCATGACGACCTTCGGCTCTTCGACCGGCGCCGTCGCGGTCGGCGGATCCGGGCAGTTCGACGGCGTGATGCTCGGCGCCTTCACGAAGCCGCGCATCGAAGGGACGTTCTCCGGCCGGAACATGCGCGCGTGGGATACCACGTGGGGCGCCGGTACGGCCCAGGTCGTGATCGAGAACGGCTATGCGCTCGTGAGCGACAGCGCACTCACCCGCGACGGATCGCGGATCACCGCACAGGGCCGCTTCTCCCTCGGCTATCCGCGCCGCGATGGTGGAGAGGAAATCAACGCCGTTGTCCGCATGACGAAGCGGCCGCTCGCCGATCTGCGCCACGCGTTCCTTCTCGACGACTATCCGGTCGAGGGGCTGGTGTCGGGCGAGTATCACCTGTACGGCAAGTACGAGACACCGTTCGGGTTCGGACGTCTGGCCATCGAGCAGGGGTCCGCCTACGGAGAGCCGTTCGAGAGCGCCACCGCGGCGCTGCGGTTCGAGGGGACGGGCGTCAGGCTCGATGCCCTGGACATCCGCAAGAGCACCGGCGCGATCACGGGTGCGGCCTGGGTCGGATGGGACGGCAACTATTCCTTCGACGCGGACGGATCGCGGATTCCGGTCGAGGCGCTCGCCATGGCGGCGTTTCCGCGCGCACCGCTGTCAGGGCTGCTGCAGTTTGCCGCGACCGGCAGCGGCACGTTCGACGCACCGCGCTACGACGTCCGCATCCGCGTCGATGATCTCTTCGCCGGCGACGAAGGCATCGGCCAGGTCACCGGCCGGCTGTCGCTGCGTGGGGAGCTGCTGACGACGGAGCTCGAGGCGGCGTCGCCGCGGCTGGCCGTGTCGGCCTCGGGGCGGATCGCGATGACGGACCAGATGGACGCCGAGCTCACGCTCCGGTTCGCGAACACGTCGCTCGATCCGTATCTGCGCTTCTTCGCGCCGCAGCTCTCGCCCTTTGCCACCGCCGTTGCGGGCGGGACCGTGCGCGTCGTGGGAGAGCTGGCCGACGTGGACCATCTGTCCGTGAATACGTGCGTGGAACAGCTCGACCTGAAGCTGTTCGACTACAGACTCTCCAACCGCAGCCCTGCAAACGCCGCGCGCAGCGCCGCGTCCGGAGGCATCGGCGGCTGTGCCGCGGGTTCGGACGCGTTGCTGCTGGATCTCAATCAGCACGTGGCCGAGATCGGACGGCTGCGGCTGTACGGCGAAGGGACGGAGCTGTCGGTCGAGGGATCGGTCAACCTGCACGACTCGACCATCGCGGTGCAGGCGGCCGGGGACGCGAACCTCGGCATCCTGCAGGGCTTCTTCCGCGATCTGCGCAGCTCGGGTGGTGCGACGCTGACCGCGGCGATCAGCGGTCCGTTCGACAAGCCGGTATTTTCCGGCAGTGCGACGATTGCCGATGGGCGCATCCGTCAGCTCGCACTGCCGCATTCGCTCGAAGCCATCAACGGGCAGGTGATGTTCGACGCGGGGGGCATCCGGGTCGATGGTCTGCGGGCGCGGCTGGCGAGCGGCGATGTGACGTTCAGCGGGCGGGTGGGGCTGGCCGGGTTCACCCCGGGCGACATCAACCTGACGGCGACCGGGCAGCAGATGCGCATCCGCTACCCCGAGGGCTTCCAGTCGGTGATCGACGCGGACCTGACGCTGCGCGGGACGATGGCCGCGCTGCTGCTGCGGGGGACGGTCACGGTCCACGATGCGCTCTATGCCAAACGGTTCGAGCCGAATGCGGATCTGCTGAGCCTGGCGGGCGGGGGTGCGCCGGCGATCGGCGGCGCCGCGCCGGCCGCCACGCTCCCGCTGACCTTCGACGTCCAGATCGACGCGCCATCCTCGCTGCGAATCGAGAACAACATCGCCCACATGGTGGCGAGTGCCGACCTCAAGCTGCAGGGCACTTACGATCATCCGGTGCTCTTCGGCACCGCGCAGATCGAACGAGGCGACGTGATCTTCGAAGGCAACCGCTACCGCGTGACGCGCGGGAGTGTCGGGTTCGCCAACCCCGTGCGGATCGAGCCGTACTTCGACATCGAAGCCGAGACGCGGGTGCGCGTGCCGGGGCAGACCTACCGGGTCACGCTGGGGTTCACGGGGACGACGTCGAGGCTGTCGCTCAACCTCAACTCCGATCCGCCGCTGTCGAGCGTCGGCATCGCGCTGCTGTTGTTCGATCCGTCGACCGACCTGACCGACGCCGAGCTGCGCGGGTTGAACCCCGCCGCCGCGACGCGGTCACAGGAGGATCTCATCAAGGCCGCGACGGCGCGGCTGCTGACCGGCAGCGTCTCGGCGCCGGTCAACCGGGCGGTCGAGCAGACGCTCGGCGTGGACCTGCAGATCACGCCGTCGATCAGCGTGGCCGACGGCGACCCGCTCACGCCGTCCGCGCGGCTCATTCTCGGCAAGCGGCTGTCCAACCGAGCGTACATCACCTTCGCACGGCCGCTTGGCGCCGCGGCGCGCGACCAGATCCTCGTGCTCGAATACGATCAGAACGATCGCCTCGGATGGGTGATCACGTCGAACGGCGACCGGACCTTCTCCGTGGATTTCCGCGTGCAGCATCGCCGGTGAGGATCGCGCTGGTCGTCGCCTCGTGCGTCATGCTTCTTGCGGCCGGTGCCGGCGCGCAGCCGGCGCCGCCCGCCTCGCCCGCCCAGCCGGCG
>JANPJN010000210.1:0-3640 GCA_031425515.1 Acidobacteriota bacterium
GATAGGCGCTGAGCGACCACCGCTTCGCCGGCAGCACTTCGGCCGTCGGCACGAACCACAACCCCGTATCGCCCGCAAACGTCGTCGTCGCCGGCCGCGTCTCCGACGCGCCCTGCGGCTCCGCCCTCATCGGCTGGGAGGCGGGCCCGGCGGCCGGCGTCTGCGCCAGCGCGGGGAATGCTATGGATGTAATTGCTGCGGCCAGGGCGATCGCCCTGGAAAATGAACTGACTGCCATCGAAACCTCAACCCTCTTCTGACGGCCGCTGGGGAAGCGGCTCATCACGCACAGTGTAGGGCTTCCGGAGCCATCCGTCAACGGACGGCCCGGCGCGTGAGGCTCTTAACTTGCTGATTTCAGGCAGCTTTGCGCTTGCCGAAGATCCAGGCCACGAGAATGCTGATGCCGTAGAGCCCGAGCATCGGCCCGGCCATCAGAATCTGGGACATGGGGTCGGTTCCCGGGCTGATGACCGCCGCGATGATGAAGATGATGAGGATGGCATATTTGGTGTGCTGGATCAGAAAACGTGCGCTGACGACACCCATGCGCGCGAGGAAGAGCACCACGGTTGGCATCTGGAAGATCAGCCCGAAGCCAAGCAGCATCGTCACATACAACGAGAATGCCTCGGAGATCTTCGGCATGAACGTCATGTACGGGGTCTGAAACCCGATGAAGAACTTCCACGTCCACGGAAACGCGACGTAGTGCGAGAAGAGCGCCCCGACCATGAAGAACACCGTCGAGAACAGCACGAACGGAATGGCGAACTTCTTCTCGTTGGAATACAGGCCGGGGGCGATGAACAGCCACACCTGGACCAGGATCAGCGGGATGGCCAGGATCAGACCGACCAGGCCGCCCACCTTCACATACAGGATGAAGGCTTCGCTGCCCTGGGTGAAGATCAGCGATCCTCCCGGGGGCAGCATCTTGTAGAGCGGCAGCATCACGAATTCGAAGGTGCGGTTGATGAAGATGAACGAGATGATGCACCCGACGACGAGGGCGATCAGGCAGTTGATCAGCCGCTTCCGGAGCTCGTCGAGATGATCGAGAAACGACATCTTCGCCCCGGCGTCTTCGAAGACGTCAGGGTCGGTCAGATGGATATGGGGATCGTCGTCGGGCGCAGCTTCGCCCGGAACCTTCACGAGGGCCATCGCGGGCCCTACACTTCGCCAGACTGAACGGGACCGGATTGCACGGGGCCGGGCTGGCGGGGCACGCCCTGCTCGTCAGCCGCGTAGGGGCGGGCCGGCTCCGGCGCGCGCTGGCGTTCGGTGCTGCGGGTTTCCTCCACGCGGATTTCTTCGTCCAGGGTGTTCCTGAGTTCGTGCGAGGCACGCTTGAACTCGTTGATGCTCTTCCCCAGCGACCGGCCGAGCTCAGGCAGCTTTCGGGGCCCGAAGATAATCAGAGCGATCACGAAGATGATGATCAGCTCGGGCATCCCGATAGAACCCAGCATATGAAAATCCTTGGTAGGCTGACAGTTGACGACCACGGGCGCGCGCGGACGCGCGTTCCTGCATTATAGGAACCCTGCCCGGTGCGGTCAAGGCGGGCGGGGGGCCAGCGGTGCCCGGAAGTCGTTGCGATAACGGCACTTCGTCTGTTAGGATGCCATAATGCGCACCCCCCGATTCGTGGCCGCTGCCGTGCTCGCTGTGCTCCTCGCGGCCCTCGCCGGTGGATTTTTCGGCAGCAACGCGCTGGCCCGCCAGGACGAAGTCTCGCAGCAGTACCGCGTCTTCAACGCGGCGATCGATGCGGTCGAACGTGAATACGTCGACGAGCTGCCGTCGGACCGGCTGGTGTACGGCGCCATCGACGGGATGCTGCACACGCTCGATCCGCATTCCAGCTTCTTCGATCCGAAGTCCTACGCCCAGATGCGGGAGCGGCAGGAGGGGCACTATTACGGTCTCGGCATCACGATCCAGGTGCTCGACGGCGACATCACCGTGCAGTCGATCTTCGAGGGATCGCCCGCGTACAAGGCAGGCCTTCGCCGGTTCGACGTGATTGCGAGGATCGGCGGCCAGGACGCCAAGGGCTGGACGAGCGATCAGGCGGTCAAGAAACTGAAGGGGCCCAAGGGGAGCAGCGTCAACATCTCGATCCGGCGCGCAGGGTACGACGGCCTGATCGACATGGACGTCCAGCGCGACGAAGTGAACATCACGACCGTTCGCGCGGCCTTCATGATCGACCGCGAGACCGGCTACATCAAGCTCGATCAGTTCACGGAGACCTCCGACCGGGAAGTGGGGGAGGCCCTGCAGAAGCTGTCGGCTGCCGGCATGACGCGGCTGCTGTTCGACCTGCGCGAGAACCCCGGCGGCGCGCTCGACCAGGCGATCCGCATTTCCAATCGCTTCCTCCCGCGCGGAGACATGATCGTCTACACCCGCGGACGCGTGCCGAACGCGAATCAGGACTACCGCGCGACCGAGGAGAGCCAGTACACGAATCTGCCGATGGTCACGCTCGTCACCCGCGGCAGCGCGAGCGCGTCGGAGATCGTCAGCGGCGCGCTCCAGGATCACGATCGCTCGCTCGTGGTCGGCGAGCGGACGTTCGGCAAGGCGCTCGTGCAGTCGGTGTATCCCATCAGCGAAGGGGCCGGCGTCGCCGTCACCACGGGCCGCTACTTCACGCCCGCCGGCCGCATGATTCAGCGCCCCTGGGACGGCAGCTTCGACGAGTACCTCACCTACACCTTCCGAGACCAGGCGGCCGAGCGGCCGCACACCGCCGCGGAACTGAAATACACCGACGCCGGACGGAAGGTGTACGGCGGGGGCGGCATCGAGCCGGACAAGTTCTTCGTCGGGACCGTCGAAGGCTTTACGCCCACCCGCTTCGGCAAGCTGCTCCAGAACCGCCAGGAGTTCGTGGACTACGCCAACCAGTTCACGGCCGAAGGCGACACGCGCCTGAGCGCCGCCAACAAGGGGCGCAAGGCTCTCGCGCGCGGGTTCGTCGTGACCGACGAGATGGTTGCCGACTTCAAGGCCCGGCTCGCGACCCGGAAGGTGAAAGTAGACGAGGAGGCGTTCGTCAAGGACGCCGGGTTCATCCGCGCCATGATTCAGTTCGAGATCGACTCGGCGCTGTTCGGCATGGCCGAAGCGCGCAAGAACCTGATCGCCAAAGACCCCCAGGCCCAGTTCGCCCTGGCGCAGTTCGGCGAGGCCGAGCAGCTCCTGCGTCTGGCGCCGACGAAGAGCACTCGGGGAGCCCGGCGGCCGTAAGCCGGCCCGTAGGGCATTTGGCCCTATATGCTGCGGTCGCAGTTTCCTGTTGCCCCAAGGGATGGTGGCTTGCTAGACTGGCCGCCGTTCGCCCGGACGGTAGATCTTGTCACCGCATCGCTCCCAGACAGTTCACGAGTTCGAAGCACAGACAGGCCGCTTCCTGGCCGGGGTTCGTCCCCGCGCCTGAGGTGATTCGCCTGCTGTGTCGGGCCATTCGGAAGGAATCGAACGCCATGCGCCTTCAGCGCCTCGAAATTGCCGGCTTCAAGAGCTTTCCCGATCGCTCCGAGCTCACCTTCGATCACGGCGTGACCGCGATTGTCGGGCCCAACGGCTGCGGCAAGAGCAACGTCGTGGACGCGCTCACGTGGGT
>JANPJN010000211.1:0-1607 GCA_031425515.1 Acidobacteriota bacterium
GCTCGACTACCTCGTCGTGACTCACTATCACGGCGACCATGTGGGCGGCGTGCCCGCGATCGCGGCGCGCGTGCCGGTGGGAACGTTCGTCGATCATGGCCCGACCTTCGAGAGCGCGACGGACAAGGGATACACGGCGTACCTCGAGGCACGTGCTCGCGGCAAGCACCTGCAGGTCAAGCCAGGGGACCGCATTCCTCTTGCTGGCGTGGACGTCACCGTCGTCGCGGCAGCCGGCGAGTCGATTCGCGCGCCGCTGGCCGGCGCGGGCGGGCCCAACCCGCTCTGCACGGCGCATCAGCCCCAGGCCGACGATGCCTCGGAGAACGCGCGGTCGGTCGGCGTCATGATCGCGTATGGCGCGTTCCGGATGGCGGACCTTGGCGATCTGACGTGGAACAAGGAGCATGCGCTCGCCTGCCCGGCCAACCTCCTCGGCGGCGTCGACGTCTACCTGACGACGCATCATGGGAACCCGCAGTCTGGGCCTCCGGCGCTCGTTCACGCGCTGGCGCCGCGCGTTGCGCTGATGAACAACGGCGCGAAGAAGGGCGGCGCGGCCGCGGCCTGGCAGATCGTCAAGAGCTCTCCGGGCCTGATCGACTTCTGGCAACTGCACACGTCGGTCAGTGCGGGGCCGGAATTCAACACCGCAGCGGACCTCATCGCCAATCCCGATGAATCGACCGCGCATGGGCTGAAGCTGTCCGCGCGTGCGGATGGCAGCTTCACGGTAACGAATGCCCGGAACAACATCACGAAGACCTATCCCGCACGGAGTACGGTGCGATGAGCGCCATTCCGATCGAGGATCTCCGGGGTGTGTACGCCGTGCCGGCGCTGCCTCGTCACCCGGATGCCCGGCGCACGTTGAACTTCGAGGCCGCCGAGGCCGTGGCCGCGCACGCCGAGTCGGGCGGCATCACGCGGTATCTCTACGGCGGAAACGCGTTTCTGTATCACGTCACGCTCGAGGAGTATGCGTCGCTGCTGGCCTGGCTCGCGGCCTTTCCGGCCACGCGCTGGGCCATTCCGAGCGCCGGCCCCTCGTTCGGCCGCGCGATGGATCAGGCGCCGCTGCTGCGCCGCCACTCGTTCCGGTGCGTGATGATGCTGCCTTGCGGGGACCCGAGAGACGCCGCTGGCATGGAAGCCGGACTGCGCGAGTTCGCGGACGCCTGCGGCCTGCCTCTTGTTCTTTATCTGAAGTCGGAAGACGGTTTCGGCACGGATCTCGAAAAGGGTCTCGACGCCGTCGGCCGCCTCGTCGAGGACGGCGTTGCGGCGGCGATCAAATACGCCGTCGTGCGCGACGACCCGCAGCACGATGCCTACCTCGCGTCGCTGCTGCGCCGCGTCGAGCCGCGCCGGATCATCAGCGGCATGGGCGAGCGTCCGGCGATCGTTCACTTCCGCGACTTCGGGCTCGGAGGGATGACGACCGGTTCCGGATGCATCGCGCCCAGGCGCTGCCGCGACCTGTTCGAGGCCTGCGGCCGGAAGGACTGGGCCGAGGCCGAGCGCCTGCGCGCGCTGTTCATGCCCCTCGAGGATCTGCGCGACGCGTGGGGACCGGCCCGCGTGCTCCACCATGCGTCCGAGCTCGC
>JANPJN010000212.1:0-9586 GCA_031425515.1 Acidobacteriota bacterium
GGCAGCCGTTTCAACGACTTTCGCTGAAGACGAGTGTCCCCCTCGGGGCCTGCGGGGTTCAGGCGTGGGGCGATGTGAAGGCCAGCGGCCGGCCGTGCTTCAGCAGGTCGTTCACTTCCGCGAGCGATGGGGCGCCTGCCATCGCGCCAAACCGCGTCACGCTCACGGCCGCGGCCGCGTTGGAGAAGCGCAGCACCTCCGCGGTCGGCCAGCCGGCGAGCATGCCGTACACGAAGCCCGCCCGGAAGACGTCTCCGGATCCCGTCGTGTCCACCGCATTCACCGCGAACGCCGGCGAGTGCACGATCCGGTCGCCATCGAGCGCCATGGCGCCGTTGGTGCCAAGCGTGACGCAGAGGAGGCCGGCATGGAGCGTGCGCAGCTTGCGCAGCGCCCGCTCGGGATCGCGCTCCCCGGTCAGCAGCGGCGGCAGGTGCTCGGCAAAAATCGGGACCGACACGCTGCGCACGAGCTCCGGCGTCCGCTCGGTCATGCGGTCGAGATCGCTCGTCACCCGCACGCCGGCCGCCACGGCGAGCTGCGCGACCCGAATCGACGCGTCCTCGTCCACATCGTCTACATGCAGCACGCGCCCCTGGAGGATCGCCGGATCCACCGGGGCGTCGCCCAGCAACAGCCGCGGGTCGCGGTGCCACAGCACCGTCCGTTCCCCGGTGGACTGATCGACAAGGACGACAGCGAACTGATTGTGGGCGTCGCGGGTGATGACTCGGGACAGATCGACATGGCGCGCGTCGAGGTCGGCCCGCACGCGCCGGCCGTTCTCGTCGTTGCCGATGGGCCCGAGATAGCTCGTGGTGAGCCCCAGCGCGCCGCACGTTGCGAGCATCGTGGCGACCTGCCCGCCGCACGACACGAAGTGGTCGTTGATCCGCAGCTTGGTCTGTGCCGCGGCGCCTCCAGGAGCGCACGGCAACAGGTTGACGTAATCGACCGAACTGGCGCCGAACCCGACGACATCCACTAGGGTCTGGCCTCAGCTGAGGCCAAAGGGGGTAAAGGACGCTGGATCGGTGGCATCGCCCGTCATTATAGGACGCAGCGCGCACCCCGCATAATAAGGTGGTCTTTTCAGAGGCCGCGACGTATCGTTATCATTCGCCTACAGGCTTCCGATATACGATCCCCGTCAGTGCGGGTCCGGAACCCGTTCTAGAGGAGATATCTTCCTTGCGCGTACACCTGATCAATCCCAGCCACCTCGCCTTTGGTGTCGGGGTCATTACCCCGCGCTGGCTCTATGTGCTCGCGGCCGCGACGCCGCGCAACTTCGGCGACCCGGTCATCACCGACGAGACGCTCGAGGTCCTCGACCCCGAAGTTATCCAGTCGGGAGACATCGTCGGTATCGGCATTCACACCGGCAACGCGCTGCGCGGATACGAAGTCGGGCGGCTGGCGCGCGAGCGGGGCGCGTGGGTCGTATTCGGCGGCATCCATGCGACGCTCTTCCCCGAGGAGCCGCACTCGCTCGGCGGCGCGCATGCCGTGGTCAAGGGCGACGGCGACGTCGCGTGGGGCCGTGCGGTCAACGACTGCGCCGTCGGCGCTCCGCAGCTCGTGTACGAGGGGGGCAAGGTCGATGCGGACTCGTTCGTGCCCGCGCGCTGGGATCTGATCCCGCCCAACAAGTACATGTGGGCCTCCGTGCAGACCGTGCGGGGCTGCCCGAAGCATTGCTCGTTCTGCTCGGTGTGGAGGACGGACGGCCAGAAGCCGCGCCAGCGCGGCGCGGATGCCGTGATCGCGGAGATCGTCGAACTGCGCCGCCTCGGCTTCCGGTTCATCGCGCTGGCGGACGACAACTTCTACACCGTGACGCTCACCGACATCAAGATGGCCGCCCGCCGTGCGGACCCGGCGCAACGGCAGTATCTCGAAGGGCTGCGCGCCGAGCGTTTCGAGCTGATGGAAAAGCTCGCGAAGCTGCCGAGCGACATGATCTTCTTCACGCAGATCACGATGGAGGCCGCTGAAGATCCGGCGTTCCTGGCCGCGATGAAGGCGGCGCGGATCAAGGGGGCGCTCGTCGGCGTCGAGGCGGTCACGCCCGAGGGGTTGAAGGACGTCTACAAGGACTTCAACTACGCCGGCGAAACGCTCGTCGAGCGGCTGCGGGCATTCAAGACCGCCGGGGTCCATGTGCTCGGGTCCTTCATCTTCGGGCTGCCGTCCGATCGCCCGCACACATTCGAGGCGACCTCGGAGATTGCAACGCGCGCCGGGGTCACGTTCGCCCAGTTCGTCATGCTCACCCCCTTCCCCGGCACCGTCGATTTCGCCGCGTGGGAGAAGAGCATGGAAACCGACACGACTCGAATCGGCGGCGTGCCGTTGACGCGGCACTGGCTCATCCCGCAGGCGCTGCGACCGAAGGTGTATACGCCGCACCCGGTGATGGAAGGGGACGAGATCCGCCGGCGCACCCAGGCCGTCTGGGACGACTTCTACAGCCTGCGCAAGATCTGGGATCGGTCCAACTGCGTGACGTCGCTCAAGGCGCGCCTGGCCTTCGTCCTGATCTCGAAGCTCTATCGCCAGATGTACGCCAACACCGGTATCGCGACCGACAGCGCGCGCGTCAACCGCTCGGCCCGCTGGGCCCGCATCATCGCCGCCCCGTGCCGCCGGCTGTTCTCGGCGCCCCCGATGCCAGACCTCCAGGTCCCGGCGTAACGCGCCCACCGCACCTCACCCGGTACGTCGCGCCCCGGCGCGACGTACCGCTCGCTCCTCGACACCCGAACCCTGCAGAACCTCGCAGGACCCTGCAGAACCCCGAACCCCGCAGAGCCTCGTAGAACTTCGCAGCACCTTGTAGAACCTTGCGAAAGCGGGTTCCTCGACGAGTTGCGCTACATTACTCCCCATGCTCAAGCCTCTGCTCCGTGTGGTGTGCCTGCTGGCGCTCGGACCCGCGCTCCTGCCCGTGCCGTACGTGCGCGCGCAGGCCCGTCCGGCCGCTCCCCCCGTGTCCGTCAGCGAGAAGCTGCCCTTCGACGCGGCCGTCTCCACCGGCACGCTGCCGAACGGGCTCACCTATTACATCCGGCGCAATACGCGACCCGAGAAGCGCGTCAACCTGCAGCTCGCCGTCAAGGCCGGGTCGATAGACGAGGCAGACGACCAGCAGGGGCTCGCGCACTTCCTCGAGCACATGGCGTTCAACGGGAGCCGGCACTTCAAGCCCGGCGAGCTCATCTCCACCTTCGAGTCCACCGGCGCACGTCTCGGCCCGCATCTGAACGCGTACACCAGCTTCGACGAAACGGTCTACACCTTCACGCTGCCCACCGACAAGGACGGGATCGTGCTGAAGGGCATCCAGGCGCTTTCCGATTTCGCCGGCGGTCTGACGCTCGACCCGAAGGAGATCGACAAGGAGCGCGGCGTCGTGATCGAGGAGTGGCGCGGCGGCCTGGGCGCCGGGTCGCGCCTGCGCGACCAGCAGATTCCGGTCCTCTTCCACAAGTCGAAGTACGCCGAACGGCTGCCGATCGGCAAGCCGGAGGTGCTGCGGACCTTCACGCCCGACAGGCTGCGCGCGTTCTACACGCGCTGGTACCGACCCGACCGCATGGCGCTCGTGATCGTCGGCGACATCGACCCGGCGCAGATCGACGCGACTATCAGGGCAGAGTTCGCCGCGCTCCCGAAACCGTCCGGCCCCGCCCCCGCGCGCGTGTATGACGTACCGCTCCAGCCGGAGCTGCTCGTCAAGGTGGCGGGCGACCCCGAAGCGCAGCAGTCGTCTGTATCGCTCGTTCGCAAGACGAAGCGGCTGCCCGACGACGGGGTTGCGGATTACCGGCGCGGTCTTGTGCACCGGCTCGTGTTCCAGATGATCAACGAGCGGTTCGACGAGCTCTCGCGCAAGCCGGACGCGAAGATCCTCGGGGCGGGCGCCTACTCGAGTGGGCTCAGCCCCACGGTGGAAACCTTCACGCTCGGTGCGGGCGTCGAGGACGGCAAGCTGGCCGGCGGGCTCGCCACGCTCGCGATCGAGTCGAACCGGATCCGCGAGTTCGGCTTCGGCGCCGCGGAACTGGAGCGCGCCCGAAAGTGGATGCTCGCGTCGTACGAACGCGCCTACAGCGAGCGCGACAAGACGGAGAGCGGGTCCTACGCGCAGGAGTACGTGAATCACTTCCTCGAAGGGGAGCCGAGCCCGGGCATCGAGTACGAGTACACCGCCGCAAAGATGATGATCCCGGCCATCACCGCCACCGAGGTCTCGGACGCGGCCCGGCGGCTGTTCGCGGACACCAGCCGGGTGATTCTGGCCGTGACGACGGAGAAGAGCGGCGTGGCGCTGCCGACCGAGGCGACGCTGCGCGAGGCGCTGACGGCCGCCGATGCCACGTCCGTGACGGCCTGGAACGATGCGGCGGGCTCCGCGGTGCTGATGAAGGAGCTGCCGGCCCCGGCGGCCGTGAGCGACCGCCGCACCATCCCTGAGCTCGGCGTCACCGTCGTCCGGTTCGCCAACGGCGTCGAGGCCTGGTTCAAGCCCACCGACTTCAAGAACGATCAGGTGCTGTTCTCGCTCGCGGCATCAGGCGGGGCGTCGCTGGCGGAGCCGCGCCTGTATCCCGAGGCCACGCTTGCGCCGGCGCTCGTCGGGCTCTCGGGCATCGGTGGTCACAGCGCCGTCGATCTCCAGAAGCTGCTGGCGGGGAAGATTGCGTCCGCGAGCCCCTTCATCTCGACCTCGTCGCATGGGGTTTCGGGGTCCAGCACACCGGCAAACCTGGAGACCGCGCTCCAGCTCCTCAACTTGACGTTCACGGCGCCGGGCGACGATCCGCAGGGCTTCGCGCTCATCCGCAAGCAGCTCGAAGCGTCGTATGCCAATCGCGACAACAATCCGGGGCTGCTGTTCCGCGAGAAGGTCTCGCAGGTGAACACCACCGGCCATTTCACGGCGCAGCCGCTCACCCTTGCGAGAATCGGCACGCTCGACCGGGCGGCGATGGCGGCCTTTTACAAGGTACGGTTCTCGAATGCCGCCGACTTCACGTTGTTCGTGGTCGGCGCCTTCAAGCTGGAGGAGGCCGTGCCGCTGGCGGCGCGCTACGTGGGCACGCTGCCCTCGACGGGGAAGGGGAGCGCGAGGTTCGCGGATCTGGGGATCAGGTTTCCCGCCGCCATCGAACGGGCGTCGCTCGAGAAGGGACGCGAGCCGCGCGCGCAGACGGTGCTGAGCTTCTTCGCGGATCCGCCCATCGAGGAAAACGAACAGACGCGCGTGGTGGCCGCAACCGACGTTCTCGAGATTGGCCTGCGCGACATCCTGCGGGAAGAGCTCGGCGAGACCTACAACGTGTCGTCCGGGCTCTCTCAACCGCTGCCCCAGCGTGGAGGCGGCCACGTCACGGTGAACTTCGGGGCGTCGCCGGAGAACATCACCAGGATGGTCGAACGGAGCCTCCAGGAGGTCAAGCGGTTACAGGACGAGGGTCCGTCGGAGGACCTCGTGAACCGCGCGAAGGAGACCGCCCGCCGGGAGCACGAGACGGCCCTGCGCCAGAACGGCTTCTGGCTCGGACGGCTCCAGTCGGCGAAGCTCCTGGATCGGGATCCTCTGCTCATCCTCAAGCGCGAGGAGCGGATTGCCGCGCTCACGCGGGAGAACCTCCGGGAGGTGTTCAGGCGGTATTTCCCGCTGGATCGCTATACCGTCGTGACCCTCCTCCCAGAGAAAAAGTGAGCTGGCGTTTCTTTTGCTAAAACCCTGCGCTTGAGGCGTGGCGGCCGTTAGGGCCGTCATAAAAAGCTACAGCTCAGGGAATTGCGTGAATCAAAACCATAATATTGGTCTGGCTGTAGGCATGAATCCGGACGGTCTGGGACCGATTCTTTGCCAATGAACCCCGAAACGAACGCCCGGGCCAGGGCCCACGTGCTGCTCGTGGAAGACGATGAGGATACGCGGGAGGTGCTGCGGCTCATCCTCGAGGCCGACGGCATCGAGGTCGCCGTCGCCCGCGACGGCCTGGACGCGCTCAGCCGCATCGATGAGCTTCGACAGGAGGATCCGGCGTCTCCCTCCGTCATCGTGCTCGACTATATGATGCCGCGCTGCAGCGGGCCGCAGTTCCGCCAGAAGCAGCTCGCCGATCCCCAGATTGCGGATGTCCCCGTCATTCTCGTCTCTGCCGTGTCCGATCTCTCGTCGCGCGGCGCGCTCCTCAAGCCCTTCGCGATGCTCCAGAAGCCGATCAATCCCGACGAGCTGACGGCCGTCGTCCGCGAAGCCTGCGACGCCTACCGCAACCGCCAGGCCTGACGCGCGCGCTCACGACAGCCAGCGGATCGTGAGCGTCACGACCGCCAGTGCGAACAGCACCGTCAGCGCCAGCGCGACGAACACCCACTTCAGCATCACTCGCAGCCCGTCGTCCCTGGGCGGGGTCTTCGATTGATGACTCGTCATCGGTGAGGCCGTGTCCTTTCCGTTCCCGGTAGCGGCTGGCGCGATGGCCGGTGCATAAAAAAAGGGGAAGGCGACCGGCGCCTTCCCCCTCGTGTCTGCACCCGGCGCGTGTGTGCGCCGGGCGAGATCCTACTTGACGGTGATCTCTCCGCGCATCCCGGCGGCGTAGTGCCCCGGGAAGGTGCACAGGTATGGATAGGCGCCGGCTTTGGTCGGCACCTTGAACGTGACTTCGACCGTTTCGCCGGGGCCTGCCATCTTGGTGAAGGCCAGGACATCGGCCTTGCGCGCGGCCGGCAGATAGTCCGTGTCCCGCGCCGTCATCGCTTCCTGGCTGTACTTCGGCGCATCGATGCCCGCCTTGAGCGCGACGAAGTTGTGCGCCATGGCGATCTTGGGCACCGTGCCGACGGACTTGAGGACGATGTGGAGGGTCTCGCCGGGCTTGGCGGCGATGTTGGTGACGCTGAACTTCATGTCGTCGCCGCCGCTGATTTCGATCGTGCGTCCGGCGCCGGCCTTCTTCGCCGTTGCGGCCGTCTTCGCGACAGGGGCAGCCGGAGCGGCCGGCTTCGCGGTCGTCGCCGGAGGCTTCGGCGCGGTGCCGCCCGCCGGAGGAGTCGTCTGGGCCGCGAGCCGTGCGGCGCCGGCAGCCGCGACGGCGGCCGCGAGGGAGAGCGTGCAGAAGAATCGCATCATGATGGGTCCTTGTTGTGATGGCTGCTGGGACGACTGCCGGGCGGACGGCGCCAGCCGGAATCGGGGCGCTCCGCGACGGTTTCTTGATATCGAGTGTACGCGCAGGCTTCCCGCGACACAAGTGGCCGGCCTGCCGTCAGGCGCGCCCGGGCCAGTCCAGCCGTTCCGGCACGGTGCTCACCTCGGCCGTCACGATCCAGTACTCCACCTCGACCCGGGTTTTCGCGGGAATCCACCGGAAGGTGGGAGTATCGAAGAGGCGGCCCCGCTCGAGCATCTGGCGCCGGGTTTCCGGAAACGGCGAGACCCCGAACTCCATCCCGCGCGTGAGGGTCCGGCTGTTCCAGGGCGGGGCGGCACGGCTGTGGTTCTCTTCCCAGATCCCCATCCAGGGGAAGTCGGTCCGTTGCCAGACGTAGCCGAAGGCGAGGCGCAGGGCCGGCGCGAAGGCGACGAACCAGGCATGCCGGGCATCGGGATCCATCAGGTGGGTGGTGTAACCGCCCGAGACCGGGGCGCTCGTGAAGATCGACAGGTCCGCGGTGTCTCCGTCGTGACGGGGAGCCAGCGGCCACGCGAACTCTGCCGCGGGGGTGAGGTAGTCGTCGCCGCCGAACGCGGTCTCGAAAACCTTCGACCGTGTCGCCGACGCGCGGAACTGCGTCGTCCCGCGCTCGAGAAACGGCGGGCCGAGGGTGACGTGCTGGGTCCACGCGACCGGCCGATCCGTCGCCGTGAGGTTCTCCACTGATTCCTGAATCCGAACCGCACGGCCGTCCAGATCGATGTGGCGTTGCACGCGAAGGCCTGCCTCCTCGAGCGTGGCGCCCATCGTGAGGCGGGATTCGCCAGCGTCGAGGTCGTACGTCGCGATCGAGGCTTCGCCGTGCGGATGGATGCCCGCGGCTTCCTCCTCGGCGGAGGGTCCGCCGAAGATGTCGAGGCACAGGTTGTGGCCGAGGATGCCGGCCAGCAGGCGGGCCTCGGAGCCTGCGCCGTAGGTGGTGTCGCGGCGCGGATCGAACGCACCCGGCTCGATCGATGGCCAGGGCGGCCGCCACAGGGGGCTCACGCCCGCGCGCTTGTCGAACACTTCGGCGATGTGGCCTCCGCCTTCGACGACCGTCAGGCGTAGCGCGTCATTTTCAATCGAGGCGGCGCGCCGGCCATGAAACGTTCGGGTGGGCATCGCGCGTATTATGCACCGGCCCGTCGTGCGGCACGGCGGGCGACCGTGGCCGCGTTGCGCACTGCGCAACACGGACGTGGACCGACGCTCCGGGCGCGGGCGGGTGTTCCGGGCGCGCGCATCGCTGGTGTAAAGTTAACAGCCGCGCGCGGCGCCACACACGCGCGGACGACATTCTCGCAACCATCAGCGTGCGAAACGGGGACAGCGATGCTCGAACGTTCACAGGTACAGGATGCAATTGACCGCGGCGCCGGGCTGCTCCGGCTCGAACCGGCATGGGTGCCTCGTTCGTTCATGATTCCCGGGCGGCGGCTTCGCCTGCACCCGGACGACTACTACGCGTTTGGCGGGCATCGCGGCGGCATCAACGAGCGCTGGTTCTCGTCCACGACCAACGCCGACAACGGGCCCGGCACGCCGGCAGACGAGGGGCTCAGCTATGTGCGGGTCGAGGGGGGCGCGCGCTTCCTGCTCAAGGAGGCGGTGGAGGCGGCCGGCGATCTGCTCCTCGGCGCCGACGTGATGCAGCGCGACAAGGGCTGGAACCTGCTCTGCAAGTTCTTCGACAATCTCGGCCCGATCCCGCATCACATGCACCAGAACGATGAGGCGGCGCGCCGGGTGGGCCGGCGCGGCAAGCCCGAGGCGTACTACTTCCCGCCGCAGTACAACCCGGCCGAGAACCACTTCCCCTATACCTTCATGGGGCTCGAGCCGGGGACGACGAAGGACGATGTGCGGCGGTGCCTGGAGCAGTGGAGCCGCGGCGACAACGGGATCCTGTTCCTGTCGCGCGCCTACCGGCTGCAGCCCGGCACGGGCTGGCAGATCGATCCGGGCATCCTGCACGCGCCGGGATCGCTGCTCACCTACGAGCCGCAGGTGAACAGCGACGTCTTCGCGATGTTCCAGTCGGAGGTCGAGGGGCGCATCATCGACTGGAGCCTCCTCGTCAAGGACGTGCCGCAGGCGAACCATCAGGATCTCGACTACATCATCGAGATGCTCGACTGGGACGCGAACGTCAACCCGCGCTTCGGCGAGAGCAACCGCTGCTTCCCGACGCCGGTCACGCCGTTCGCGGAGACCGAGCCCGACGGCTACCGCGAACAGTGGGTCACGTACGGCACCGGCTGGTACTCGGCCAAGGAGCTCACCGTGCTCCCGAAGCGCAGCGTGACTATCAAGGATGCCGCCGCCTACGGCATCATCATGACGCAGGGCTACGGCCGCTTCGG
>JANPJN010000213.1:0-3465 GCA_031425515.1 Acidobacteriota bacterium
GTACGGCGCTCCGACGGGCGTTCGCCTTGGTCATCCATGATTCGACTCAGGAAAGGGGTACACCCTCTGCATGGAAACCATCCGGGGCGTGTAGTCGGTAATGACCACGCGCGTCGGGCTCATGTTGTGACAGTCCTCTCGACAGAGTGGCGAAAGCCGCCTGACATGGCATGCAGCCGACGGCGCTGTCGAGATCGAGAGCGCCGCGGCTGATGCCGAGACGTTGCCCGGTGTTCGAACTAGTTGACTAGGGTCCCGCCCGTCGCTTGAGACATCACCCTCCGCGCCCGCTGCGGAACGGTGTAAGCTACGCGGAAAAACGTGAAGAGCTACCACGACATCGTCGGCGACGGAGGGTCCAGAGTCCTCGAGCAGGTTGCCGAGCAGCGCACCCGCATCAGCGACGGGCTCGCGGGGGTGCGCCATCTCGTGGCCGTGGGCTCCGGCAAGGGGGGAGTCGGCAAGAGCACGCTGACGCTGCACCTCGCGGGGGCTCTGCGCGCCCGGGGGCTTCGGATTGCGATCCTCGACGCGGACTTCAACGGCCCCTCACAGGCGCGGATGGCGGGGGTCCGGGGAGCGCTGTTCGTTCCCGGCGCGCACAAGGTCGCGCTCCCGCGGACCAGTACGGGAATCGGGGTCTTCTCGATGGGCTCGATGATCCCGGAGTCGGAGGCGCTCGAGTTCGAGAGCGCGGCGCACGGAGAGTCGCACACGTGGCGCGCCACGAAGGAGTTCTCGCTCCTCGCCGAGATCCTCGAGTCCTTCGAGTGGGGAGCGCTCGATCTGCTGATGTTCGATCTGCCGCCGGGAGCCGAACGGACCGTTCAGTACGCCGATTTTCTCGGGCCGCGCACGTCGTTCCTGCTCGTGACGATTCCTTCGGAGGTATCACGGGGCGTGGTCGCGCGCTCGGTGGCCGCACTGGCGAAGGGGCCCAATCGGATCCTCGGTTACGTCGAGAATATGAGCGGCTACTACTGCCGCGACTGCAACGGCATCAAGCCGCTATTTGTCTCTCCTGAATCCTCGGGCCTGGAGATCCCCTGTCTCGGGACCGTCCCGTTCGATCCCGAGCTTGCCCGGCACTGCGACAGCGGGATCCCTCTGGCGGAGCTGCCCGACACACCCGTTGGCCGGGCCCTGGATCGTGTCGCGCAGCAACTTCTCGAGAGCCTCGAATCGACCAAGCCCGGTAAGGAGCCGCCGCGATGAAGTTCCTCTGCATTCCCTGCGACAGCAAGATGACGCTGCAAACCGTCGCTCCGCCAGATCGCGGCTCGCTCTCGGTCGTCTACGCGTGCCCTGAGTGCGGCTACGAGATCGCCATGCTGACCAACTCATTCGAGACGCAGATGGTCCAGTCCCTCGGCGTCCGGATCGGTCCCGCGGTGGGCGCGAGTCCGGACGCGCGTGTTTCGGACGATGACGACGCCGGCCGGGCCGCGACACCTGCCGGACGGTGCCCGTTCCCGGGGATGATGCCGGCGATGGAAGGCGCCCGTGAGGGTGCGGAACACGCCGCGTCGCCGAGCCTGGTCCGGTGGACGTCGAGCGCCGAAGCGCGGCTCGCGAACATCCCGGCGTTCGTCCGCCCGATGGCGCGGACCGGCATCGAGCAGTTCGCCCGGGAGCGGGGCGCTCTGGAAGTGGACGAGAAGATCCTCGATGCGGCGCGCGATTTTTTCGGCATGTAGTTCGGCGGAATGACGAACATGCCGAGTCCGGAGATGACCTCGTTTTCCAGGCCCTACGTGGTCTCCTGGAACCTCACCTACCGCTGCAACCTCGCCTGCGAGCACTGCTATCTCGACGCCGGCGTCACGCCGCTGGTGGCCACCGAGAATTTCTCGGACCGCAGCGAGCTCGGCACCGAGGAGTGCTTCAGGGTCATCGACGACATCGCCGCCTTCGCGCCCGAGTGCCTGACGATTCTGACCGGCGGCGAGCCGCTGCTGCGGCGGGATATCCTCGAGATCATCCGGCGCGCGTCGGAGCGCGGACTGTGGGTGGTCGTCGGCACCAACGGCGTGAGCATCACGGAGAACCTGGCGACGCGCCTCGCGGAGGCCGGAGCGCGGGGGCTCTCGCTCTCTCTCGATGCGCTCGATCCCGATCGCCACGACCGCTTCAGGAACGTACGGGGCGCCTGGCGGAACACGGTGTCGGGGGCGGAGATTCTCCACAGAACCGGACTGCCCTTCATCGTCCAGACGACCGTGGGCTCGCACAACCTCGGCGAGCTCGACGCCATCGCCGACTTCGCGCACGATCGCCTCGGCGCCAGGGTCTGGAACCTCTACTTCCTCGTGCCGACGGGGCGCGGCCAGTTCGTGTCCGACATCACGCCCGTGCAGTACGACGAGGTGCTCGCCACGCTCTACCGGATCCAGCGAAAGTACGACCGCCGGATGCTCGTGAACGCGAAGTGTGCGCCCCACTACATCAAGACCGTCCTGGAGAATGCCGCCACGCAGACCAGTCCGATCCCGTCGGATGCCAGTTGGGCCCCGGGGGATGCCGGTTCCGTGACGACGCCCGGGCTGTCCGCGATCAGGACCTACTCGGGAGGGGCTGGCGGGTGCCCGGCGGGGACGCATTACATGGGGATACGGCCAAACGGGGACGTCACTCCGTGTCCGTACCTCCCGGTCTTCGCGGGTACTCTGCGCACCTCGACTCTCGAGGATCTCTGGACCTCCTCGGAACTGTTCGCCGACATTCGCCGCCGTACCTCGCTCGGCGGTCGATGCGGAGAGTGCGAGATGAGCGGCCACTGTGGCGGCTGCCGTGCCCGGGCCTACGGGATGACCGGCGACCTGATGGCCGAAGACCCGCTCTGCACTCACATCCCCGGCACATTCGCCGGGTCCCCTCTTCTCGCCATTCAGGGCCGTGCGTCGATCGCGGGGCAGGGGGCTCCCCCGATCCACTACGGGCTCCCATCGCCGACGACGATCGCGTGGGACGCCGCGGCGACCGAGCGTATGAAGAAGATCCCCGCGTTTGTGCGGGGCATGGTCGTGAAGGGGGTCGAGGAATCATGCCGCAGGAACGGCATCGAGCGCGTCACGGTGGAAGAGTTGGAGAAGATCCGCGCGCGGATGCCGACCCCGAAGATGTTCAGCTAGCGCCTCCGCCGTCGTCAATCCTGCGACGCAGCCCTCACCGGAAGATGTCCGATTCGCCCTTGAGCGTTTCCACTTCCGCGTCCATCCACTTCTGGAACTCCTCGGCGGTCTGGACGGTCACAAATCCCCGCATCCGATAGTGGCCGAGACCGCAGAGCTGCGCGCAGGCGATCTCGTACTGGAACTCGGGATTCCCCGTCCGGGTCCGCATCTCCGCGGTCGTGACGGTGGGGACGAACCAGAGGGGGATCGTAAGACCGGGGATGGCGTCCTGCTTCACGCGAAACTCGGGCACGCCGAAGCTGTGGATGACGTCCTTGCTCCTGAGCTTCAC
>JANPJN010000214.1:0-5538 GCA_031425515.1 Acidobacteriota bacterium
CTTGGGGTGATGGCTCTCGCTGAGCGCATCTTCGATGGCGAGCTCGTGGAAATGGAAGACGTCGCCGAGGATGCGGGCTTCCTCCGGCGTGGGGCGGTCCAGATCGACCCAGAGCCAGACGCCGCTGCCAGGCTGCAGCCAGGCGGGGTCCACCCGGTCAACGCACAGGGTGGCCCCCCCTTCGTGCTTGTGAATCGTGATCAATCCACGACCCTGGACGTCGAGAGCGCCGCCTGCGCGGCCGCCAGGCGGGCGACCGGCACACGGTAAGGCGAGCAGCTCACATAGTCGAGCCCGACCTTCTCGAAGAAGTGTATGGAGGTCGGATCGCCGCCGTGCTCGCCGCAGATGCCGAGCTTCAGGTTCGGGCGTGTGGCCCGGCCCTTCGTCACCGCGATCGCGACGAGCTGGCCGACGCCGGTGGCGTCAATCGTCGCGAAGGGGTTCTTCTTGACGATCTCCAGTTCCTCGTAGTGCGGGAGGAAGGAGCCCGAGTCGTCGCGCGACATGCCGAGACCGGTCTGCGTGAGGTCGTTGGTGCCGAAGCTGAAGAACTCGGCCGACTGCGCGATCTCGTCGGCCGTGAGCGCGCCGCGCGGGATCTCGATCATCGTGCCGACCATGTAGGTGAGCTTCACCTTCTGCTCGCTCTGGACGTCGCGGGCAGCCTGGTGCACCACCTCGATCTGCAGGTCGAGCTCCTTCTTGAAGGCGACCAGCGGAATCATGATTTCCGGCCGGACCTTGATGCCCTCTTTCTGGACGATCGCCGCCGCTTCGAATACGGCGCGCGCCTGCATCGCCGAGATCTCGGGGTAGCCGATGCCGAGGCGGCAGCCGCGGAACCCGAGCATCGGGTTGAACTCGTGCAGCCCTTCGACACGCTGGTGGATCCGCGCGGCCGACACGCCGATCTTCTTCGCCAGCTCCTCCTGCTGCTCTTTCGTATGCGGCAGGAACTCGTGGAGCGGCGGATCGAGGAAGCGGATCGTCGCCGGGTAGCCCTTCAGCGCCCGGAAGATGCCCGCGAAGTCGTCGCGCTGATACGGCAGCAGCTTGGCGAGCGCGGCCTTCCGTTCCTCGAGGTTCTCGGCCAGGATCATCTCGCGCATCGCGTCGATGCGGTCGCCCTCGAAGAACATGTGCTCGGTCCGCGTCAGCCCGATCCCCACCGCCCCGAACGCGACGGCGTTGGCGGTCTGCTCGGGCGTATCGGCGTTGGTGCGCACGCTCATCCGCGTCGCCTCGGCGCACCACTTCATGAGCTGCTGGAAGTTCCTGTACTTCTCGGTCTTCTTCGCGTCCTCGTTGCCGTCGATCAGGCCCGCCACGATCTCCGAGGGCGCCGTCTTGACCTGGCCGGCGTAGACCTTGCCGATCGTCCCGTCGATCGACATCCAGTCCCCTTCCTTGAACGTCTGGCCGTCAACCGTCACGGTCCGGGCCTGGTAGTCCACGTTCACCGCCGCCGCGCCGCAGACGCAGACCTTGCCCATCTGCCGTGCCACGAGTGCCGCGTGCGACGAGACGCCGCCCCGCGCGGTGAGAATGCCCTCGGCGGCAATCATGCCCCGCAGATCCTCCGGCGAAGTCTCAACGCGGACGAGCAGGACCTTCTCGCTCTTGTCGGCGGCCGCCACGGCGCGCTCGGCGTTCAGATAAATCCGACCGGAGGCCGCGCCGGGCCCGGCGGGAAGCCCCGTGGCAATCGCCTTCGCCTTGGCCACTTCGGACAGATCGAACACGGGCGCAAGCAGCTGCTCGAGCTGATCGGCCGGGTTGCGCATCACCGCGGTCTTCCAGTCGATGAGCTTCTCCTTGTACATGTCTACGGAGAACTTGAGCGCCGCCATGGCGGTGCGCTTGCCGTTGCGCGTCTGCAGCATGAAGACCACGCCGTCCTCGATCGTGAACTCGAAGTCCTGCACGTCCTTGAAGTGCTTCTCGAGCGTCTGTCGGATCCGCTCGAGCTCGGCGTAGGCCTTCGGCATCTGCTTCTTCAGCTCGGCCACCGGCTCCGGCGTGCGCACGCCGGCCACCACGTCCTCCCCCTGAGCATTCAGCAGGAACTCACCGTAGAACTCCTTGACGCCGTTGGCCGGGTTGCGGGTGAACGCGACGCCCGATCCGGAGTTCTCCCCCGTGTTGCCGTACACCATCGCCTGGACGTTGACGGCGGTGCCCCACTCGGTCGGGATGTTGTACTTGCGGCGGTACACGATCGCCCGGTCGTTCATCCACGATCCGAAGACCGCGCCGATGGCGCCGAGCAACTGGTCCCAGGGAGAGCTCGGAAACTGCTTCCCGACCCGTTCCTTGACCAGGGCCTTGAAGCGCACCACGAGCTCCTTGAGATCGTCCACACTCAGTCTGGTGTCTTCGATGTCGTCGTGATGCCGCTCGTGCTTGAGACCGTGAATCACCGTCTCGAAGGGATCGTGGTCCTCGTCCGGGCGCTTCTGCACGCCGAGCACGACGTCGCCGTACATCTGGACGAAGCGGCGATAGCAGTCCCACGCGAAGCGGGCATTCCCCGTCTTGGTCGCCAGGGCTTCCACGGTCTGGTCGTTCAGGCCGAGGTTGAGAATCGTGTCCATCATCCCGGGCATCGAGTCGCGGGCGCCCGATCGGACCGACACCAGCAACGGATTCTTCAGATCGCCAAATGTCTTGCCGCTCTGCTGCTCGAGCGCGGCAATGCCGCTCTCCATCTCGCTGCGCAACGACGGCGGATACGTCCGCTTGTTGGCGTAGTAATAGGTGCAGACGTCGGTCGTGATCGTGAACCCGGCGGGCACTGGCAGCCCGATGCGGCACATCTCGGCGAGGTTCGCCCCCTTGCCGCCGAGCAGCGGCTTCATCGATCCGTTGCCGTCCGTCTTGCGGCCGAAGAAGTACACGTACTTGTGCGAGGCCTTCGCCGCCTTGTGCGGGGCCTTCCCCGCCGCCCGCGTGCCGCCGGCCGGTTTGCGTGTGGCGGGCTTCGCGGCCCGGGTGGTCTTCTTCGACGTGGTCTTCCGTACGATCTTCTTCGCCATTCGAGTGCCTACTCCGTCTGAGGAATGATTTCCGAAATGTCCGCGAGATGCAGGATGAGGTCGCGCAGATCCGCCATCAGGGCCAGCCGCGCGTCCCGAAGACGCACGTCGTCCGCCATGACGAATACCTCGGTGAAGAACCGATCGACGGCCGCGCGGAGGCCGGCGATGTCCACGAACGCGGCCCGGTAGTCGCTCTGCGCGACGGCCTGCTCGATGCGGGGCCGCCGCAGATCGAGCGCCTCGATGAGCGCCCGCTCGGCGGGCTCGACGAGCGCCTCCCGGTCGAGCGCCGCACCCTCGCGGCGTTCCTTCGCGATGTTCTTGACACGCTTGAAGAGCACCGCCAGGGCCTGGAAGTCCTCCGACGCACGGAGGCCGTGAATCGCCTCGGCGACCCGCCGCGCCCGCAGCGGGCTGACGTCTCCGGCCGGTGTGGCCGCGCGGACGACCTCGACGGCGAACCCGCGCTGCTCGAGGGCATACCGCACGCGCTCGACCGAGAAGGCGAGCGCCGCCGCAGCCGCCGCCTCGGTCCAGGGCGCAGTGGTGTCGGGGGCGTGCGCCGCGGCCCGGGCGAGCAGCGGCCCGATCCACACCTCGCGGTCGATGCCGGTCAGCTCGGGCAGGTCCATCAGGATACGGACGGCGCCCTGCGTCTGCCGCCGCAGGCCGAAGGGATCGCGCGACCCCGTCGCGCGCTCGCCCGCACGCGACAGCGACACGAACGTGTCCAGCTTGTCGGCCAGCGACACCGCGGCCCACGTGACGGCAGCGGCGCCCAGTTGCCGGCGCGACGGCGGCGCGTCGGCCTCGACCCCGATCGGCAGGTACTGGTAGTAGATCGCCTTCCAGATCGCCTCGGGCAGGCCCTCCTCCCGCGCATAAATCCCGCCCATCGTCCCCTGCAGTTCGGTGAACTCGAAGACCATGTCGGTTGTGAGGTCGGTCTTCGCGAGCCGGCCCGCCAGCGCCGCGTGCTCCGCCTCGGCCGGCACCCCGAGCGGTTCGGCCGCCACCCACCCGGCCAGCGACGACACGCGGTCGGCCTTGTCGCGGTAGCTCCCGAGCTTCTTGTGGAACAGCAGCGTATGGAGCCGGTCGAGCCGGGACGCGAGCGGCGTCTTGCGATCGGCGTCCCAGAAGAACATCGCATCACGCAGCCGCGCCGTGACCACCCGCTCGGCGTTCTTCGCAATCACACGCTCGTCGGCCGGCCGCGTATTGACGATCGCGAGAAACGCTTCCTTGAGCTCCCCGCCATCGGTCACGACCGGAAAGTAATGCTGATGGTGCACCAGCGTCGTCGTCAGCACTTCCTGCGGCAGCGCGAGGAAGGCGCGGTCGTAGAAGCCGGCGACCACGCCCGGGTATTCGACGAGGTCGGCCACTTCATCGAGCAGCGACGCGTGCTCCGTGAGATGCACACGCCCGCCAAGCCGCCGGGCGTGCGCCTCGAGATCCCGCGCGATCCGATCCCGCCGCTCCGAGTGCTCGAGCACGACGAAGTGCTCGGCCAGGCGCGCGCGGTATTCCTCGAAGCTCCGGACCTTGATCGACCGCCCCGCGCGTCCGCTGGTGGCGAGCACGCGATGCCCGTAGGTCAACGCCCCCGTCTCCACATCCTGCACCTGCGTGCCGGCGGCGCCCGGCGTCCGCGTGATGGAGAACGGGACGACGCGGCCGCCGTAGAGGAAGAGGAGCCAGCGAATGGGCCGCCCGAACAGCAGTTCGCCGCGGCCGTCGTCGAGCATCGCGTCCCAGTGCATCTGCTTCGGGAAGGAGAGGTCCCGGAGCACGCCGCCGAGCAGCTCCGGGAGCGTGTCTACCGCGCTCCGGCCGCGGTGGTGCTTGCGGTACGCGAGGTACTGCCCCTTCGGCGTGGTGATGCGCTCGAGCGCCTCGAACGCCACCCCCTGCTTCTTCGCAAATCCGAGCGCCGCCTGGCTCGGGGTTCCATCGGCGGCGAGCGCGGCCGACACCGGCGGGCCGCTGATCGTCTCGTCGAAATCCTCCTGGCGCTCGGCGATCTTGCCGACGCAGGCCGTGAGACGCCGAGGCGTACTGAAGGTTTCGATTGGCACGCCGGGCGCGGCAATGCGGAGCGCGATCAGCCGGGCCGCGATCCGATCGGCGAACTGCCGCGTCAGCCCGGGCATCCAGCCGGCCGGCAGTTCCTCGACGCCAATCTCGATGAGGAGCTCGCGGTCCATCGCTACTCCGCCCCCGCGGCGAGGGCCGGATCCGGCTCACCGACCCAGAATTTCGCAATCGCCACGGCCATCTGCCGGACACGCAGGATGTAGGCCGTGCGCTCCGTCACTCCGATGCCGCCGCTCGCGTCGAGCAGATTGAACATGTGGGAGCACTTCAGACAGTAGTCGAGCGCGGGCAGCGCCAGCCCGCTCCGCAGCAGCGTCTGCGAGAGCCCGTAGTACTGGTCGAAGAGATTGCGGTGGAGCGTGTGGAGCTCCGCCGCGGGCATGTCGATCTGACCAAA
>JANPJN010000215.1:0-1970 GCA_031425515.1 Acidobacteriota bacterium
CCCTTGTCCCCGTAGAACGTCGCCCCCCACGGATACTTCGGATCGGGCGCAGCGCCGTACGTACGGTGGGTCCAGACGACCTGCAGATTGGGAAAATCGAACGTCGCGGTCTGTGAGTCGCTGATGTTCGCCTTGCTCGCCTTGTCGACCAGGATGCCGCCCGACGAGCTGATGCGCGTTGGCATCCCAAGATCCATCATCCAGCGCACCATGTCGAGCATGTGCACGCACATGTCGCCGACGATGCCGTTGCCGTATTCCATGAAGGCGCGCCAGCTACGGGGATGTACGAGCGCGTTGTAGGGGCGCATGGGCGCGGGGCCGGTCCACATCTCGTAGTCGAGATTCGCCGGCGGGGCCGAGTCGGGCGGATTTGACGTCGCGCGCATGTGGTAGTAGCAGTAGATCTCGACCAGGCCGATGGTGCCGAGGCGGCCCTCGCGGACGACGCGGTCGCGCGCGCGGACCAGGTGCGGAGTGCTGCGCCGCTGCATGCCGACCTGGACGACGCGCTTGTACTTCCGGGCGGCGGCGAGCATGGCCTGCCCTTCGACGACGTCCACGCTGATCGGCTTCTGGACCCAGACGTCGAGCCCTGATTTGACCGCGTCGATCATGGGCAGCGCGTGCCAGTGGTCTGGCGTACCGATCAGGACGAGATCGAGATCCTTCTCGCGGAGCATCTCGCGATAGTCGGCGTAGGTGCGGGGTTTGCGCTTCGAGGCCTGGCGGGTGGCGACGAGGTCCGCCGCTTCGGCGAGCATGCGGGAGTCCACGTCGCAGAGCGAGACGACCTCGACAGGCGCGACCTGTATCAGTCGGAGGAGATCGGCCTTGCCGTACCAGCCCGTGCCGATGAGTCCGACGCGCTTGCGCGTGTCGGCCAGTTGTTCTGTGTAGCGGGGAAGTCCGGTGACCATCAGGGCTGCCGCGCCCTGTTTCAAAAAGTCGCGCCTCTCAATCATGGGGACACTCATCTTTAGCGTAAGTTGTTGAAACGACGTGGCAAGGTGGCAAACACCCCTGGATCGCGATGTTCAGGCGCCGGGCCAGCCGGGCACGCCCTTCGCGGCACGGACGCCGCGAACGATGGCTTCGGCCACGACGTCTGCGGCGAGCGCGCCAAGGACCGTCAGCTGGAGGTCGGGCCGCTCCAGCTTCCTCGTCGAGACGGCCACGAGCTGATCGCCATCTCCCGTGGTGTGGTACGGCCGCACGGCCCGCGCGGCTCCGCAGTTGGCCATCGACGCGATCTTGGTCAGCATCGTCTTCGTCAGTGTCACGTTGGTGGCGACCACCACGATCGTCGTGCTCCCGAGGACGGGGTCCTGGACCCCGGACGCCGCGGCGCCCGCCGGCGCGCTGACGATACCGCGCATGACCTCCACGCTGTCCGCGAGCGTGCCGTCCGGGCGTCTGGCGCCGGCGACGATGCGTCCGGTGCGCCAGTCGAGCACGTCGCCTGCGGCGTTGACGACCGCGAGCGCGCCGATGACGACATCGCCCAGCGTGAGGCTCGCCGAGCCGATGCCCCCTTTCATCCCCGAGAGCCCCCGGCCCCTGTGCATCTTGCCAACCGTCGCGCCGGCGCCGGCGCCGACGTTCCCCTCCGTCACGGGGGCGGACGTCGCCGCGGCGCACGCTCTGTAGGCGGCGTCGGCGTCCGGCCTGATGCGCGGGTCGCCGAGGGCGAGGTCGTCGATCGCGCCGGAGACGACGATGGGGATGCGCAGGTCGGGCGTCCCCCAGTCGAATCCGACTTTGCGATCTTCGAGGAAGCGGACGACGCCGCCTGCGGCGGGGATGCCGAACATGCCGCCGCCTGTCAGGAAGACGGCGTGAATCTGTTCGACCGGGCTGACCGGTTGCAGCAGCACGCCGAGCGACTCGGCCGGCGCGGAACTGGCGTAGTCGGCGCCGGCGGCCGCCGGACCGTCGAAGAGGATTGCCGTGCAGCCCGTGGGCCTGCG
>JANPJN010000216.1:0-6400 GCA_031425515.1 Acidobacteriota bacterium
GCCGCCTTCCGCAGCGTGACCCCTTCGACGAGCTCCATCGCCACATAGCGATCCGCGCCGACGACCCCGGTTTCGTAGATGGTGACGATGTTGGGGTGGTTGAGGGCGGAGGCGAGCGTGGCTTCGCGCAACAGCCGATCGATGGCGTCCCCCTTGCCGGTCAGGGCGTTCGGTCCCGCGGTGTCGGCGACGAGCGCGCTGCGAATGACTTTGACGGCGATGTCGCGCGCGAGTCGCGGGTCGCGTGCGCGATAGACCTCGCCCATCCCGCCCACGCCGAGCAGATCGACGACGTCGTACGGGCCGATCCGAGCACCGGGAGGGAAGGGCATGGGGAGGGAGCGGCGATTATATCAACGGACGCGGACCGTACCGACGAGAGGATAGTGGTCCGATCCGAAGCGTGCGTCGGCGCGGCGAAGCGTGGTCGTCCAGCCAGGAGACAGTCGGAAGAAGAGGTGATCGAGGCGCAGCAGGCCGAGGAACGTGGCCCGGCGATCCACGTCGCGTCCTGGCGGGAACCGGCGCGCCAGGGTGCGATAGGCCTGGTCCGAGAAGCCTGACCATGTGTTGAAGTCGCCGCCAAGAATGAGTGGGCCGTCTTCGTCGAGCGCGGACAGGAGACCGCGCGCCTGACGGGTGCGCCCGTATTCCGCCGCGAGCGAGAGGCGGAGGGGATTGAAGGTGTTGTCCAGGTGCACGTTCACGACGCGGAGGCGCCAGGGGACGCCGTCGGTCGTGCGTCCGCGGACCGTCGCGGCGAGCGCGACCCGGCGCTGCCGTTCGAAGGGGAGCTCGATGGCGGCGAGATCCTCGAGCGGGAGGGTCGAGAGGATGGCGTTGCCGCGGTCCTCGCGGGAGGCGGCGGGTCCGCCGTTGCGCATCGACGGCACGTAATAGAGCGAGAGCCCGAGATCGGCGGCGATGCGGTCGATCGGGTCGTGGTCCGGGCCGCCGAGGCGCCCGCCTTTGTGGCGTGGAAAGGCGGCGCCGGTCGGCAGGTCGGCGGGCACGTCGGGGCCCTCCCGATAGACCTCCTGAAGAAGCCAGATGACCGGACCGGACGTGCGCAGCGTGGCGGCGAACCGGCGGACGTCTCCCGACCCGATGGCCGTGTTCCAGCTCACGATCGTGAGGTTGTCGGCCGCTGGCGCATCGGCTGCGCGCGCCTGGACGAGAGGCGGGCCGACCGCGGTGCGCCATTTCGACAGGCGCGTAGCGTCTCTGGACGCACCCGGCGTGAACCACACAATGGGGCCGGTGGCATCCTCTGTCCACGGCGCCTCGATTGCGCGCTTCTGGAGTGCATGGCCGGTCGCGCAGCCACCTGTGGAAAGCAGAAGCACCACAGAGAGAAAAACTCCAGCCAGGCGGGAGCGGGTGAGACCGGGGAGGCACGGGAACATGAGGAAATCAGGGCCGACGTCCTGATCATCATACCGCCCGAGCTGGCGACCTTTCTGCATGGAGTCCAGCCGTGACCCGGCATCTCCTCACGCGGCGGCGGGCGGCGGCCCTCGGACTGGCACTTTTTGGCGCAGGCTGCGGAAGCTCCGCCAGCACATCCGTCACGAGCGTGACGGCCCCCTCGTCGGCCCGGTGTGAAACCGTCGTCACGAGCGCTCCGGCCTCGTTCGGACCGGACGGTGGTACCGGCACCTTGACCGTGGTTGTCGCGCGCGAATGTTCGTGGAGTGCGGCGTCGCAGGCGCCGTGGGTTTCCCTCACGTCCGCGGCGCAGGGGCAGGGGGACGGGACGGTCACATTCCGGGTCGCCCCCAATGTGGACCCGGTGTCGCGGCAGGCGGCGATCGTCGTCGGCGATCGGCAGGTGGCGGTGGCGGAGGGGCCCGCGCCGTGCCGGTTCGAGATTTCGGGAGGCGCGGAGACCGTCCCGCCCGAGGGCGGAGAGCTGACGGTCGGTGTGCGCACGCACGCGGTCTGCAGTTGGACCGCCGGGAGCGAGGTCGCGTGGGCCGCGGTCACCCCGGGCGCCGGCAAAGGGGAGGGGGTCGTGCGCGTCAGCGTGACCGCCAATGCCGGCGAGGCGCGGCCGATCGCCTTTGTCGTGGCTGGCGAGCGCGTCAGCGTCATGCAGCCCGCCCGCACGGCCGCGCCGACTCCGATTCCGCCGCCTGCGCCGGCCCCGACCCCCACTCCAACGCCGGCACCGACGCCCGCGCCGGCACCCGCTCCTGCGCCCGCGCCCACTCCGGCACCCACCCCGGCTCCCGCGCCTGCGCCGACGCCGGCCCCAACACCCGCGCCCACTCCGACACCAACGCCGACGCCCGCGCCTGTTCCTGTGCGCTCGGTGGACTTCGAGGGCACCGTGCGATCGCTCGCGGGCAGCTGCCCGACGGTCACGTTCACCATCGGTCTGGCCCGGGTCTATGTGACGTCGAAAACGGACTTCAAGAAGGGCGCCTGCCGCGATCTCAGCAACGGACGCGACGTCGATGTCGAGGGTATGCTGATGACGGACGGCCGCGTCCGTGCCGACAAGATCACCCTCAAGAACGAAGAAGACGACTAGCTGGACCCTGATGAGATATTTTCTGCGCCGGAGTGTGTGCCTGCTCGGCCTTGCCGTGCTGTCCGGAACCAGCGTCCCCGCCGGGGCTCAGACAACCGTCAGCGATGTCGTCGGCTTTCTCGTCACGAATCAGGCCGTGCCGACGGCGGATTTCGAACGCGACCGCGCGGCGGCGGAAGCGGCCCGCGACACGATCTCGCGCGCGCTGCTCGTCACCCTGACGTCGGCTCCGCTGGCCACTTCGTCCAGCGGCTTCCTGTATCGCCTCAATCCGCAACTTGGAACCGTCGAGCGCGCGACCGAGAGCTTCGGCGCATTCTTCGTCGAGCGCGCGCTCACGCCGGGGCGCGGGCGCGCGTCCTTCGGCATCTCGGGCACGAGCACCGCGTTCGATCAGTTGAACGGACAGAACCTGCGCGACGGCACGTTCGTGACGGTGGCCAATCGGTTTCGTGACGAAGCCGCGTCGTTCGACACCGAGAGCCTCACGCTGCGGATCCGCAGCAGCGCCATGACGGTCTTCGGCAGCGTCGGGGTCACGGACCGCCTCGAAGTGGGCGCCGCGGTGCCGTTCGTGCGCGTGTCGGTCGAAGGGCAGCGAATCAACGTCTACCGGGGCGCCGCGCTGCTCCAGGCCTCGGCCACGGGCACGGCCAGCGGCGTCGCCGACATCGCGCTGCGCGCGAAGTACACCCTGATTGCGCGCCAGAACGGGGGGATCGCCGCGGCCACGGAAGTGCGCCTGCCGACGGGCGACGAGCAGAACCTCCTCGGCACCGGCGCGGCCTCTTACCGATTCATCGGCATTGGATCGCTCGAGCAGGGACGCACGGCCCTGCACGCCAACGCGTCATTCCTGCGGGGCGGCATTTCGCCGGAGTGGTCGGCGGCCGGTGCCGCGTCGATTGCCGTCCACCCGCGCGTGACCCTGTCCGGCGAAGTGCTCTCGCGCCACGTCTCGGCGCTGCACGAGACGACCCTCGTGGCGGCCCCGCATCCGTCGATCTCGGGAGTGGACACCCTTCGGCTGACGGCAGGGTCCGCCGCGACCACGCTCGCGGCGGCCGTCGCGGGGCTGAAGTGGAACGTCACCGGCACGCTGGTGCTTGGAGGGCACGTGTCGTTCGCGCTGGCCAGGCGTGGACTGACGGCTCCGCTCACGCCCACCATTGGCTTGGAATACGCGTTCTAGGTTCGGCTAAGGGGACACTCATCTTTAGCGTAAGTTGTTGACCCGTAAGACCGACTGCCCGCGGATGCGCGTTTCGCCGCGGCGGCGCTACCGCGTCTCGGCCCGCACGATCTGCCAGCGCCCCGCCGCACTCGACAAATCGAACGCCCATCGCCGGCCCTGCGTGCGCTGCCCCCCCCCGACCTTCGGCGTCCACTGGGCGCTTCCTGAACAGAGCGCACGCGCGGTCGCACCCGCGACGGTGACGTCGCAGCGGTCGAGTGCGATGCGTTGCGCGGCGAGGCCGTCGAAGGCGCGAGTCAGCGCGCGCTCGTCCACCGCCGGCCAGACGGCGCGAGCGGCCGGGACGTTCAAGCCGCTGAACGCCGCCTCATAGCGCGCGAGCGTGGCCCGTACGGCCGCCTGCGCATCGATTGCCGCCGTGCTCTCGGCCGCGCGTGCCGTGCTGACGGGCGGCGGCGCCGGGGGACCTGACGGCACAGCCCCGGCTGCCGGCAGGGCGGCCGCGGCGAGCGGCACGGCTTCAATGACCGGTGCACGCGGCATCTCCTCCCGGGGGGCTGCGGCCGGCGCCGGCGGCAGGCCGACGACCGTTGACAGCGCCGGTCGGGTATCCCGCACTGCCACGTTGGGCGTGTTCGCCGCGCTCGCGCTGGCGAGGTTCGCAGTCGCGGCGGACGGCGTCGCGGTGCGGGCGGGCAGAGCGACCGGCGCGGGCGCGGAGACCGTTGGAATGAGTGCAGCCTTCCCCGCATCGCGCACCATCGTCTCCGGCAGAGCGTCCGTGCGGCCCGAGGTGGACGTAGGTACGGAGTCGGCCGGGTCCGGGGTGACGGGACCGGAGACCACCGGGTCTGGCGCCGGCTCAGTGGACGCCTCGGTCCGGAGCGTGACGTCTCCGCGCAGGCTCGCATCGACGGCCGTGGGAGCCGCCGCGCCGCGAGTCCATTCCTGCCAGGTCAGCAGCGCCCCAGTCGTCAGCGCCACCGCCAAAGCCGCGAGGGTGGCGGCGATGAAGACACGGCCGCCTCCCTTTTTTTCACGATGCACCGCCTCGGTGTAGTCCTCCGCATCGTCTGCACCAGCTCGTTCGAGGACCTCATCATGTTCACCATGGAGAACCTCAGCCGGGGCAAACTGCTGCAGGACGTCGGCGGGCGCAAACTGGTGAAGGATCAGGTCGGGCACCTCTCCGGACCCCGCCAGCCGTCTTTCCATCGCGGCAACCTCCGGCAGATCGGGCGCCAGGTCGCGCGCCTCTTCCGTCGCGATCCGTGCTTCTTCGAACAATCCGGCGGACCAGGCGAGGTCGGCGCGCACCAGGCAGCGCTCCGCCCGACGCTGCCGCATGCGGAGCTCGAAGCTCTGCCACTGCGGAGTGGCCGTGTGCGACCGGGTCATGGGCGCGAGAACGTCAGCGCCGCTGTCGGGCATGTCAGGGAAGCTGCAAAAGCTGTGCTGTAACGATCAGATGGGGGCAGATGTGATGACCGGCGTCCCGTCGAACAGTCGCTCGGTGTCCTTGTTGAGCAGGACCCACAGGCCATAAACGCCGAGCGCGGTCCCGAAGGGGATATTGATGAGATTCAGCGCCGACAAGACGATGGTCAGGATTCGCGCCCAGGGTTTGAACTGGAGCAGCCCATAGCCCGCCACCAATCCCGGGAGGGCCAGGAGGCCAAGGAGCCCGCCAAGCGCGGCGCCGGTGATCCCGAGGATGGGGATCGCGATGGCAGCGTCCTGCGAGTCGGCCGCGGCGCCGACGATACCGGCCGCACCCCCCAGTGCCATCAGGAGGAACAGCGCCATCAACAGAAAGCACCCGCTGAGCGCCAGATACAACGCGCCCAGCACCTTCACATGAGTCTGCAACGCTGCCCTCCCGTTCTTCCGTCACCGCCGCTATTCTTCGGTCTCGGCGTCGGTCTCCGCCTCGTTCTTCGCGCTCGTGGCGACGTCGTCGATATCTTCCTCCGGCTTCTCGTTGCGCCAGTCCTCGTCGTTCTCGTAGAGGCGGCTGACCGGGCGCTCCTTGATCGGGCCCTTGGGGCCACGGTCGCCATCCTTGCGGGGCGCCTTGCGCTTGTTCTTCGGCGGCGCGTCGGGTCCGAAGTTCCGGCTGCGGGGGCCCGAGGGGGCACCGGAGCCGCCGTCCGACGGACGCGGCGCCCAGCCGCTCGGCCGGGGGGCGAATCCACCCCCGGAGCTCGCGCCCGGAGGCCCTCCGGTGCGGGGAGGCCCTCCATAGCCGCCGGGCCGTGGCGCTCCCGCGGGACGCTCTTCGCGCGGCCGCGCTTCGCTGACCGCGAGCGGCCGACCTTTGAAAGGTTGCTGATCGAACCGGCTGATGGCGGCTTCCGCGACGGCGCGGTCCGCGTAGTCCACGAAGGCGAACCCGCGCGGGCGTCCGGTTTCCCGATCGACGGGAAGAACAATCTGGGCGGGCTCACCGACGCTGGACAGATGCTCGCGTAACTCAGGTTCCGACGCGGCGTACGGAAGATTTCCGATAAACAGACGGACTGACACAGCCCCCTCTTGGTGGTGTCGCGCGACGGCCCGGTGGACCCTCCACCATGGCCCGGCGCCGACAAGCTCAATCAAAATAGCACAAATGATGCCGTCGAGGTTGATGCCCCTGCAAGCCGTGCGCTACGATGGACTGTTCGGCT
>JANPJN010000217.1:0-4712 GCA_031425515.1 Acidobacteriota bacterium
CGATCGAGCTTCCACCCGAGCGCATCCGCGATCATCGACACCGACTCCGTCAGCCCCACGTGCCGCACGGTGCCGTCGTCCACTTTCTTCTGGAACTGCGCAGGCGTCAGGCCGGCGCCAATCTTCTGCTGGAACGGCAGCCGCCGGATCCGGGCGTCCTGCACGCGGTCGATTCGCAGCGCCTCGACGCGCTCGCACACGCCGGTGAGCGTGATCGGCAGAGCGTCCATCACGAACCCGGGATTCACCCCGGTGCCGAGCACGGCCACGCGCGCCTTGAGGGCGAGCTGATGGATCGCGCGGGCATACTTCATGGTGCCGCGCGTGGGGTAGGCCAGCTCCTCGGTGGTGGACACGATCGGCACGCGCAGCTTGAGAATGGTCTCCATCTGCGGCAGGACCTGCCGCAGCGAGGAGCTCGTGCAGAGGACGACAACGTCCGGCGCCGACGCCTTGATGGCCTTCCTGATGTCGCCCGACACCTTCACCCGCAGGGATCGCCCCACGCCCGCGACCTCTCCGAGATCGCGGCCCGCCTTGGCCGGATCGATGTCCACCGCCCCGACGATGCGGAAGCCCTTGCGCCCGGCGACCTGCCGCACCACTCCCGCGCCAATCGGGCCGAGCCCGACGTGCATGACCCTGATCGGGCCGCTCTTCGCTGCCATCACCTGACTCCTCACAACCTGAATCCGACGTGAATTATACCCGCGCGGCCGGGCCCGCTTCCCCGAAACAGCCAGAGTTCTGGTGTAGGATTGGCCCGTGCCCGCGCGTTCCGCTGTGGTGATAGCCCTGTTGATCCTCGGCGGCACGGCGCTTCCGGCGCAGCCACCCGCTCCGACGGCGGCCGCCCCGCGACCGGCGGCTGCGGTTGCGGCCCGTTCGCCGCGCAACGCCAGCTACGCCATCACGGCCCGGCTCGATCCGTCCAGCCGGAGCCTCACCGGCGACGAGCTCCTGACCTGGCGAAACACGTCGGCCCGCGCCACCAGCACCCTCCAGTTCCACCTCTACTACAACGCCTGGCGCAACTCCCGCTCGACCTGGATGCGGGAGCGGGCCCTGAAGGATCCGCGCCTCGCCCGCCGCCCCGAGCGCGACTGGGGATGGATCGACCTCACGGGCCTGCGCGTGATTCCCCGGGGAGGCACCCCCATCGACCTGCTGTCGCGCGCGCAGTTCATTGCGCCCGACGACGGCAACCGCGACGATCGCACGGTGCTGGAGGTGCCGCTGCCAAAGGCCGTGGCGCCGGGCGAGACGATCAACGTCCAGATAGCGTGGACCTCGCGCATTCCGCGCACGTTCGACCGCACCGGCACCATCGGCGATTTCTATCTCGTCGCGCAGTGGTTTCCGAAAATCGGTGTCCTCGAAGACACCGGCTGGAACACCCACCAGTTCCACTCGGCGACGGAGTTCTTCGCCGACTTCGGGAGCTACGACGTGCGGCTCACCGTGCCCCGGGGCTGGACGGTGGGGGCCACGGGCACCGAGCGCGAGCGCCGCGACGAACCCGACGGGACGACGACCCACCGGTATGCCGAAGACGACGTCCACGACTTTGCCTGGTCGACGAGCCCGCACTTCCTCGAACACACGACGACCGTCGAACAGGCGGGGCGTTCCCCCGTGCGCCTGCGGCTCCTGCTCCAGCGCGAACACGCCGGACAGATGGACCGGCATGTCGCCGCGGCACGGGCAACGCTCAAGAGCTACGGCGCCTGGTTCGGCCCCTACCCCTACGACCAGCTGACGATCGTCGATCCCGCCTGGCAGAGCAATACCGGCGGCATGGAGTACCCGACGCTGGTCACTGCCGGCTCCCGGTGGATCGCGCCGCGCGGTACCGCGACGCCCGAGAGTGTCGTGGTCCACGAGGTCGGGCATCAGTTCTTCTACGGCATCGTCGCCTCCAACGAATTCGAGCACGCCTGGATGGATGAGGGCCTGGGCAATTACATCGAGGCCCGGGTACTCGAGGAGACGTTTCAGCCGGAGTACTACAGCAAGCGATACTTCGGCGATTTCGTGCCGTGGGTCTTCCGCGACTTCGCGCTGGGCCGTCTGACCGGCGGGGATCGCATGGCAGGGTACCGGCCCGATGCGACGACGGATGTGCCCTCGACACCCACCTGGCGGTACTGGCCCGTCTCCGCCGGGGCCATCACGTATGGCAAGACCGCCCTGTGGCTCCACACGCTGGAGCGGATGGTGGGGTGGCCGACGCTGCGGCGCGCGATCGCCACCTACTACGCGCGCTGGGCTTTCAAGCACCCGGCCCCCGAGGACTTCTTCACGGTCGTCAACGAAGTCACGGGCCGCAATTACACCTGGTTCTTCGATCAGGTCTACCGGAGCTCCGGCGCCTTCGATTACGGCATCCAGACACTCCTCACCGAGCCCGACACCGCGCGTGGCTACATGGGCGATGCCGGTGCGCGCCGGTTTGCCGCGGCCGACCGGCGCGACGGCTACCGCACGTCCGTCGTCGTCCGCCGGCTTGGCGAGGGGCTCTTCCCCGTGGACGTGCGCGTCGTCTTCGAGAGCGGCGAGGAGAAGCGCTGGCAGTGGGACGGCCGCGATCGATGGAAGCGCTTCGACGTGGTGACGGCGTCGCGCGCGGCCTACGCGCAGGTCGATCCCGATCGCGTGCTGCTGCTCGACGTGAACGTCACCAACAATTCACTGACGCTCGCGCCTCGAGCGGACGCCGCGGCACGCCGGTGGTCCCTCGCCTGGCTGGTCTGGCTCCAGGACCACCTGCTGACTTACGGGTTCTTCGTCTGATGCGCGCCGGTGTTGCGTTCCGCGACGGCCTCAGGCGGGTGAACGGCGCCCCGTCGATGATCGCCGGGCTCTTCGCCCTGACGCTCGTGGTCGGCGTACCGCTCTCCTTCGTGATGCGCGAGATGATCGCGGCGCACCTCGGGCCGAGCCAGACGGCGGACTCCGTCGCCTCTGGCGTGAACTACGAGTGGTGGCAGGAGTTTGCGCAGCAGGCCGGCGGCCTCGGCAAGACGTTCGTGCCTTCACTCGTCGGCTTCGGCGCGGTGCTCGACAACCTGCAGGGCATCACGGACAACCTGCCGCTGGCGTCGTCGCTCGTCGCCATCACCGGCGGCTGGCTGCTGGTGTGGTCGTTCCTGAGCGGCGGTGTCCTCGACCGGCTGGCCCGGGGGCGGAAGACCCGGTCCCATGGATTCTTTGCCGCCTGTGGCATGCACGTATGGCGCCTGCTCAGACTGGGGGCGATCGCGTGGGCGGCGTACGGCTTCCTCTTCACCTGGCTGCATCCGTGGCTCTTCGCGTCCGTGGTCGGGAGGCTGAGCCAGGACGTGACCTCGGAGCGCAGCGCCTTCGCGCTGCGGGCGGCGGCCTATGTGATCTTCGGCGGTCTGCTGATCGCGTTGAACATCCTGTTCGACTACGCGCGGGTGAGGCTGGTCGTGGAGGATCGGCGGAGCGCGGTCGGGGCGCTGGTGGCCGCTTGGCGCTTCCTCAGGCGCCACGGGCCGACGGCGCTTGGCCTTTACGCGCTGAATGCCTTAGCATTTCTCCTGCTCGTCGCGCTGTACGCGGCTGTGGCCCCGGGCGCACCCCGGAGCGGGTGGCTGGCGCTCGCCGCCCTCGGGATCGGCGAGGTCTACATCCTCGGGAGGCTCTACCTGAAGCTGCTGTTCTACGCGTCGGAGACGGCGCTCTTTCAGGGCGAACTGGCGCATGCGGCCTACACGGCCGCGCCCGCCGTGGTCTGGCCGGATTCGCCGGCTGCCGAAAGCATCGCGAACGCCGACCGCACGGCGAGTTGACTGACAGAGGCAACCTTCAGATACATGGCCCCCCGGGTTTTCAAGAATGCGCGCATCCTTATCGTGGACGATGAGGAGCCGAACGTCGAGTTGCTGCGACGGCTGCTGGAGCGTGCGGGCTTCAGCCGGATTGCCAGCACGAACGACGGGCGTGAGGTGCCGGGCCTGTACGTCAAGTTCCGGCCCGATCTGATCCTCCTCGATCTGCACATGCCGCACTGCGACGGCCTGGCCGTGATGGACGAGCTGAACCAGATCGCCGAGGCCACCTATCTTCCGATCCTGATGCTGACTGGCGACGACACGCAGGAGGCACGGCGCGAGGCGCTCTCGAGGGGAGCCAAGGACTTTCTCAACAAGCCGTTCCACAGCGACGAAGTGCTGCTCAGGATCGGCACGCTGCTCGAGACCCGATTCCTCTATCTCCAGATCCAGAGCCAGAACCAGATTCTCGAAGCCAAGGTCCGGGATCGCACGCGGGAGCTCGAGTCGGCGCAGATCGAGATCATCGAGCGGCTGGCGCGCGCGGCGGAGTTCCGCGACGACAATACGGGGCAGCATACCGAGCGCGTCGGGCAGATGGCGGCGCTGCTGGCGCGGCAGATCGGGCTGCCCGATTCGCAGGTCTCGCTCATCCGGCGGGCGGCGCCGCTGCATGACGTCGGCAAGATCGGGATCCCGGACTCCATCCTGCTGAAGTTCGGCAAGCTCACGCCCGATGAATTTGCCCTCGTGAAGACGCATACGACGATCGGCGCGCGGATTCTCTCCGGCAGCCGTTTCACGATCCTGCGGCTCGCCGAGGAGATTGCCTACAACCATCACGAGCGATGGGACGGCGACGGCTATGCCGGCGTGACGGGATCGGCGATTCCCCTCGCGGGGCGGATCGTGGCG
>JANPJN010000218.1:0-1715 GCA_031425515.1 Acidobacteriota bacterium
AGCGAGCCCTTCAGGAGGCGAATGGCAAAACAGCGTCTGTCGGCGAAGGCCGCCACGAAGAGCGCGCGGCCCGGGAAGTCGTCCAAACGCGGGACCGCCCCGAAGGCCGCCCCCGTAAAGAAGGCCACACCCGCAAAGAAGCAGACCTCCGCCCGAAAGGCGGCCCCTGCCAGGTCTGCGCCTTCAAGACCTGCCGCAGCCACCAAAGCCGTCAGCCGCCGGGTGACCCCGGTTCGCGCCACGACCCCCGCGCGCAAGCCCGCGTCCGCCGCCCCGGCCGCGCCGCAGGCTGCCGCCCCCGCTCCCCGAAAGCCCGGGTTCTACGAGGCCGTCGCCGTCTACGAGCGGGGCGTCCAGGCCCTCCAGCGCCACGACTACGACGGCGCCGCGGGCCACTTCCGCACGGTCCTCGACAAGTACCCCGGTGAGCAGGAGCTCCTCGAACGCGCCCGGCTGTACCTGCGCGTCTGCGAGCGCGAAACAGAGCGCCTGCCCGCCGCCCCGAAGACGGCCGCCGAGCGGGTCTACGCCGCCACCGTCGCGCTCAACTCGGGCGATCACACGGGCGCTCTCGATCATCTCCAGCGCGCCCTCGGCGAGGATCCCGACAGCGACCACGCCCACTACACGATGGCCGTGGCCCTCGGCATGCGCGGCCGCCCGGACGAGGCGCTCACCCACCTGCGCCGCGCCGTCGCACTCAACCCCGATAACCGCGCCATCGCGCGCGAGGATCCGGACCTCGAATCCATCCGGAACCACCACCAGTTCGGCTCGGCGCTGAACACCCCGCCCGCCCCCGGCCGCCGACGCCCCAGCCGACGCCCCTGAACCGCGCGCGTCCAACCGGCGTCCCCGACGCCAGGGGACGCCCGCGCCGCTCCTGCTGGACCGGTGCGCATCCGCGATCCCCGCCCGCGCCCCTGAAGCGGCGCTACACTACGGTCTGACATGGCACACTCGTCAGACATCCACGTGGTCGTACTCGCCGCCGGCAAGGGCACCCGCATGAAATCGGCCGTGCCGAAGGTCCTGCACCGGGCCGCCGGCCTGCCCCTCATCGATCACGTTCTTCGTGCGGCTGATTCAATTTCGCCCACTTCCGTGATCGTCATCCTCGGCCATGAGGCCGAACAACTCCGTAATGCGCTGCAAAAACGGAGGGGCCTGTCCTTTGCACTACAGAGCCCGCAGCTTGGCACCGGGCACGCCCTGCTGCAGGCGGAACCGCTCCTCGACACGGCAGAAGGCACAGTGGTCCTCCTCTCGGGCGATGTCCCGCTGCTGAGCGCTGCCAGCCTGCAGGCCCTGGTCGCGGCGCACAAGGCACGTGGGGCCGCCGCGACGGTCCTCACGGCCACGGTTCCGGCGCCCGACGGCTACGGCCGGATCGTCCGCGACGCTCGCGGCCAGATGACGGCCATCGTCGAGCACAAGGACGCGTCGGCGGAGGAACGGGGCATCCGCGAGATCAACAGCGGGGTCTATGCGTTCGACCTCACCCCACTCTTCGGCGCGCTCCGCGAGATCGGCTCGTCCAACGCGCAGGGTGAGTACTACCTGCCCGATCTCGTCAGGATTTATCGGGACCGGGGGCTGCCGGTCGAAACCGTCGCCCTGGACGATCCGCGCGAGATCATGGGCGTGAACAGCCGCAAGGAGCTGGCCGAGGTGAGTCACATTCTGCACGCGGGCCGGGTCGAGGCCCTGATGGC
>JANPJN010000219.1:0-4138 GCA_031425515.1 Acidobacteriota bacterium
GGCGACGGCAAGGCCGACAGCACGCACACCTTCGTGCAGGAGCCTGCGCTCATCGCGCCGCTCGGCGTCTAGGTCATCGACAACAAGATCGTCGTCGCCCAGCCGCCCGACCTCATCGTCTATACCGACGTGGATCGGAACCTGAAGTTCGACCCGGCGGTGGACAAGCGCGAGGTCCTGCTGACGGGGTTCCAGGGCATCAACCACGATCACTCGCTGCACTCGGTGACGGTCGGGCCCGATGGCAAGTGGGTGTTCAACGCCGGCAACACCGGTGCGATGTTCACCGACAAATCGGGCAAGACGTTCCGCATCTTCAGCGCCTACCGGCCCGGCCCCGTGGGCCCGTTCAAGTTTCCGCACGACCCGGCACTCTACGCGGGCAAGCCGAGCGACGACGGGCATGTGTATATCGGAGGGTTTACGGCGCGGATGAATGCCGATGGGACCAACGTGGAGATCATCGGCCACAACTACCGCAACAGCTACGAGCAGTCGATGACGTCGCTCGGCGACATCTTCCAGAACGACAACGACGACCCGCCCGCCTGCCGCGTGAGCTGGGTGATGGAATACGCCAACTTCGGCTTCTCGTCCAACGACGGCCAGCGGACGTGGCAGGCCGATCGCCGTCCCGGCCAGTCGGTGCAGGTCTCGGAGTGGCGCCAGGACGACCCGGGGATGGCGCCCGCAGGCGACGTGTACGGCGGCGGATCGCCAACGGGGAATGTCTTCTACGAGAACGGTGAGATGGGCGCGGGATGGGAAGGCACCTTCTTCGCGGCCGAGCCCGGCCGCAACGAGATCTTCTCGTATCAGCCGAAGCGGGCGGGCGCGGGCTTCGCGCTCGACCGGAAGATTTTCGTCACGTCCAACGTGAAGCAGCAGTATGCGGGGTCGGACTTCATCGGAGGCAACAACACGGCAAAGGGCGTCGTCGAAACGCTGTTCCGGCCGTCCGACATTGCCGTTGGGCCTGACGGCGCGCTGTATGTAAGCGACTGGATCGACGCGCGGGTTGGCGGGCATCAGGATCTGGACGAAACCACGTCCGGCGCGATTTACCGGATCGCGCCGAAGGGCTTCGTGTCGAAGGTCCCGGCATTCGACGCCGCGACCATCGAGGGGCAGATCACCGCGCTGCGGTCACCCGCGGTGAATGTCCGGGCGATCGGATTCGAGGGGCTGAAGGCACGCGGCGCGGCCTCGGTGAACGCCGTTGCGGCGCTGCTCAACGACCCGAGCCCCTTCATGCGCGGACGCGCGATTCATCTGCTCTATCAGCTTGGGCCGGAGGGTCAGAAGCGGGCCGGCTCGCCCGAGTCGCACACCGATCCCGTGCTGCGCATCGCCGCCTATCGCGCGATGCGGCGCGCGGGCCTCGACATCGGACCTGTGGCGGCGCGGCTCGCACGCGACGCCGATCCCGGCGTGCGGCGCGAGGTGGCGCTGTCGATGCGCGATCAGCCGGCCGCCGCGGCGCTGAACATCCTCGTGGATGTGGCGCGCGGGTACGACGGGCAGGATCGGGCGTACCTGGAAGCGCTGGGCACCGGAGCGACGGGGAAGGAGCCGGCGCTCTACGAGCGGCTGCGGCGTGACCTCGGCGTCAAGGATGCCGCCACGTGGTCCCCGACGTTCGCGCGGCTCGCGTGGCGGTTGCACGTGCCGGCCGCGGTCGCGGATTTGACGGCGCGCGCGCAGTCAGCGACGCTGTCGCTCGCCGACCGTCGTCTTGCGCTCGACACGCTCGCCTTCATCGACGAGCCTGCGGCATCGCAGGCGATGCTGACCTTCGCGACGCCCGACAGCAAGCTGCGTGAGCCGGCGACCTGGTGGCTGCTGAACCGGCTGTCCAACAGCTGGGCCGAGCACGGGCTCCGGCCGGCGCTGAAGGCCGCGGGGATCTACGACCCCGAGTCGATCGTGCTCCGCGAATCGATCGTGCCAAAGCCAGCGGCGGATCTGCCGGAGCTGTCGATCGAGGAGATTGCGCGGCTCAACGGGGATGCGGCGCGCGGCAAGGCCACCGCCACCCGCTGCGTGATGTGCCATGCGGTCGGGGGAGCCGGGGCCGACCTCGGACCGGCGCTCGACGCCTGGGGCCGCGGCAAGTCCGCCGAAGTGATCGCGACGGCGATCGTCCGGCCGAATGCCGACATCGCGCACGGCTACGAGGGCATGGAGATCAAGACGAAGGACGGGCTGACGATCCAGGGTGTGCTGATCAAGGAGGGGGACCCGCTGATGATTCGCAATATGGGCGGCGCCACCCAGATCATCCCGACCGATCGCGTGGCCTCACGTCGTCGGATCCCCGGGTCGCTGATGATGAGCGCCGCGCAGCTCGGCCTCAGCGCACAGGACGTCGCCGACCTCACCGCCTTCCTCCGCGTCGAGTAGCGGGTCAGTCCGTATGGCGGCCCGTCCGTACCTCTCGGGGCCGGGCGAGCCGCCTGCCGCGGTGATCAAGGCAGCAACACGTGCCGCGGCACCTTGACGACGAGCGTTCCCGCAATCTTGTCGTGCCACATCTGGCTTTCCGCGTCCTGCAGCATCCACAGGCAGCCGATCCCCAGTGCGGCAATCGACAGCACGCTGGCGAGTCCGCGCACCAGGGCTTCCGTGAATCCCACGGCGGTCCCCTGCGTTTTCACCACACGCAGGCCGCACACAATCCCCCCGAGCGTCGTTCCCTTCCACGCCCAGAACGCGATGTGATACGCGAGGAGCGAAAGGGGAAAGCCGCCGTCGTGCCGCGAGAGATCGAACAGCTGGACCACTATGGCGACCAGGATGCAGTCGATGACGAACGCCGCCACGCGATCGAGAAAGGTCGCGCGCGGATAGAGTGAGAAGTCTCCCCCGGGAGGCTGCGCAGCCTGCGGAGGCGGCATATCCGCGCGGGGCGGCAATCCGTCGGCGAGCTCGCCGTCGTGCACCACGGAGTACGGCGCCGCTGCGGCAAGTGGTGGCTCGACGACGGGGGGAGGCGCGACCGGACGTACGCGTGCCGGATGCTCGCGCCGCATCGCGGTCCGGAACGACAGGGCAGCCGCGCCCATCGCCAGGACCCCCGTCATCGCCCAGGTGATGAACCCGAGGACCGGCACCATGTACGCGAGGGTCAGCACGACGAGGCCGAGGAACAGGGAGCGGAAGGACTGGAACCGGCTCTCCGGCTCCGACTCGTGAATGAGGCTTCGCCCGAGAGCGCGCCCGACCCCCGCCTTGCCGATGAGACCGCCGATGATGAGGGCGCAGAGTGCGAAAGGCACCACCGCGATCCCGATTACCGACACGGCCAGGATGAACAGTACCGGAATGCTCAGCACGAGGACGAGGAGGCCCAGCAGGAAGACGCTGAGCGGCTTGGCGGCGATGGTGTCGGCGCACGCGCGCACGGGTGCGTGAAAGATGGCGTTCAGCAGAAGGTAGATGAAGAAGAACGTGCCGACCGCCAGCCACACCCAGCGAAGATCCGGCACAATCAGTCGTCCCCACAGTGGCCCGCGCAGGACCCAGGGCGTCAGGCCGGCAAGCGCCTGGCCGATGCCGGCGTTCCCGATGACGACGTGCTCACCATAGGCGGAGACCCCCGCGGGCGCCGTCAGTGTGCCGCCGATGACTACCAGATCCCGCACGTTCGATGCGCCCGATTCGATCGTCGCGCTGCCGCCGACGACGACGAGCGATCCTTCGATCACGGCGGTAGCGGCCACGCGCGCGGAGCCGAACACCACGACGACGTTCCCGTCCACACGGCCCGCGATGGTCGCGTCGCCCATGACCGTGGTGACGTCGCGGACGGCCTCGCCGGCGGCCAGTGTGTAGTCCTGTCCGATTCGCACGACCGGTTTGCGGAAAACATAGACGGGTTCGGAGGACGGATCCTGCGCGGGAGTTTCCTCCGAATCCACTGTCGTCGGTGCGGCGGGGGGCTGGACCGGAGGCTCCCGAGGTGTCTGCGCCCCGGAGCTTGCCGCGAGGGCGAAGACAGCCGCGCATATCGTGAGCGCCTTACGCATCTGGTTTCTCATCGCTGTGAGGCCCCTCCCAGGGCAAACCGCTCGAGCGCCGTCCATAACACGCCGCAGGCCAGCGTCAGCGCGATCGCCAGCACGGATACGTAGGTCGC
>JANPJN010000220.1:0-3045 GCA_031425515.1 Acidobacteriota bacterium
ACAACGCGCAGCGCCTGGCGGAGCTGGAGCGCGCTGGCATCCCGATGCGCCGGCGGACGGCCGGCGGCATCCTCCACTACAAAATGATGCTGTTCTCCGGGCAGGGGATTGTCGAATTCAGCGGCGCCAATTTCAGCGCGGACGCGTGGGTCTATACCGGTGCAACGCCCTACGTGAACTACGTGGACGAAGCCGCGTACTTCACCGACAACCCTTCGCTCGTCCACAGCTTCATGTCGAAGTACGACGACCTCTGGACCAACACGGTTCAGTACGCCGATTACGCGAACGTTCCGTCGACGCTCTTGCGCAACTACGGGCCGCCCGGGACCTACGTCAAGGATCCGCAGCTCAACTTTCCGCCGGTCGAATCCTACGCAACCCGCGCGGTCGGGCGCTATGCCGCAGAAACACGGCAGATCGACGTGATCATGTACCGGATCACCGACCGCCGGCATACCGATGCGATGATCGCCGCCCACGCCCGCGGCGTCCCCGTGCGTCTGTTCACCGAACCAGAATCGTACCGGGATGTCACGCGGCTCTGGCACGCGTGGAACGTGGACCGGATGTACGCCGCCGGCATTTCAATCCGCAGCCGTGCTCACGCGGGCCTGAATCACCAGAAGCTTGTGGTGCTCCACAGCCAGCGGCTCTCGATTTTCGGTTCCTCGAACTGGACGAGCCCGTCGGACCGGTCGCAGGAGGAGCACAACTGCTTCTGTACCGCGGCGCCGACCTTCGACTGGTTTACCACGATGTTCGAGCGCAAGTGGTTCAACCTCGCGGGAGTGGCCGAGAGCACGGCCTTCGTCCCGCTCCCGCCGGACAGGCCGGACATTGAGTCGCCCGCGAACGCGGCGACTGGTCTTGCCCCAGGCGGCGTGGTGCTGAAATGGCATGGGGGGCCCTGGTCGCACAAATACGACCTCCTGCTCGGCACAGACCCTGCGCGCCTGGAACGGGTGCTGGTCGACACCGAGCTCGGGCCGAGCGAATCGGCGGCCCGGCCTCAGAGCTTCACCCCCGTGAATCTCCTTCCGAGGACCACCTATTACTGGCGGGTGGTGTCGCGCACGATGGCGGACATCAGCAGGAGCGGCGACCTCTGGTCGTTCACCACCGGCGACACGGCGCCTCCGCCGGTTCCACCGCCGGCCAGCGGCGCGCCCCTGGGCGCCTTCGACACCCCGCTGTCGGACGCCGTGGTGACGGGCGAAGTGGGGGTCACCGGCTGGGCGGTCGATGACTCCGGGGTGTCGGGAGTGGACATCTACCGATCACCTGTGGCTGGAGAGCCGACCCAGTCGAACGGGCTGGTCTTCGTTGGCGCGGCCACGCAGGTGGCCGGGGCGCGTCCGGACATCGTGGCCGCCTATTCCGCGTACCCGGGCGTGCAGCGGGCAGGGTGGGGATACATGCTGCTCAGCAACATGCTGCCCAACCAGGGGAACGGGACATATACGCTTTCGGCCTATGTCCGCACGGTCGACGGCGCACACGTCCTCCTCGGATCGAAGACCATCGTCGGCACGAATGCGACCGCCGTGGCGCCGTTCGGAACGATTGACACGCCCGGCCAGGGGCAGACGGTCTCCGGCATCGTGACGAACTTCGGCTGGGCGCTCGCGCCCGCCGCCAATATGATTCCGACCGACGGTTCGACCATCGACGTCTACATCGACGAAGTGTTCCGGGGCCATCCCTCGTATAACAATTTCAGGTCCGACATAGCGACCCTGTTTCCGGGTTACGCCAACTCCAACGGCGCCGTCGGCTTCTTCACGTTCGACACCGCCACGCTGTCCAACGGGGTGCATACCATCGCCTGGGTGGTGCGCGACAGCGCCGGACACGGATCGGGCATGGGCAGCCGTTTTTTCAATGTCGCGAACCCGGTCCGTTCCACCGTGACGGCGGCTGGCACCATCTCTGCCACCGGCGCTGTCGGGAAGCCGGCCCATCGGTTGCTCCCCGAGGCGCCGCGTCCTGATCCTGTTACGATGGAGACTCATCAAGCGCAGGAGGCGGCGATGGCGAACGACGGTGTGTCGGGAAAGCGCGAGCACGTAGAAGACTACTTCCGCAAACAGGATCAGGAGCTGATCGACAAAATGCGGAGGGCCTCGGCGGCGGCCGACGCGCGCACCGCCCTGGGTGCGCGGAGTGGCATCCAGGATCCGGGTCTGCTCGATGATGTGACCCGTCTCGGCTTCAGCGCCGAGACGGTCAGCCTGCTGCCGCTCGTGCCCATTCTGCAGGTCGCATGGGCCGAAGGGGGCGTGAGCCCCGCGGAACGCGCGCTCGTCGTGGAGCTCGCACGCACGCGCGGAATCGTCGAGGGCAGCCCTGCCGACGCACAGCTCTCGGAGTGGCTGGCGAACCGTCCCGCTCCCGACGTCTTCTCCAGGGCCGCGCGTCTGATTGCGGCTATCGTGGCCGCCGGCTCCAGCGCGTCACCGGATTTCTCGGCCGACGATCTCGTCAGCCAGTGCGAGACGATCGCCGCCGCGTCCGGAGGCTTCCTGGGCCTGGGGAAGGTTTCACCCGCCGAGCGCGCCGCGATCGAGCAGATCCAGCACGCCCTGACAAGCCGCCGCTGAGATCCCGACAGACTGTGACCAACCGCGCGCGACTCATCCTCAACCCATCGGCCGGCTCAGACGACGCCGCGGCGCAGGCCGACGCGATCAACCGGCGCCTGCGCACTCGCTACGAGTCGGTGGAGATCGTGTTCACGACCGCCGCCGGTGATGCGAGCGCCGCCGCGCGGCGGGCGGTCGAGGACGGCTGCTCGCACCTCTTTGTCGGCGGTGGCGACGGCACGCTGAACGAGGCGGTCAACGGCGTGGCGTCAGCCGACGGCGGTCTCGAACGGGTCACCTTTGGCCTCGTACCTCTCGGCACGGGCAACGACTTCGCCGCGGCCCTCGGGATCCCGACCGACATAGACCCCGCCCTCGACGTGCTGCTGGCCGGGCACGTCCGCCAGGTCGATCTGGGCTCGGTCAACGGACGGCTCTTCGCCAACATCTCCGGAGGCGG
>JANPJN010000221.1:0-2426 GCA_031425515.1 Acidobacteriota bacterium
GTTCGAGATTGCCGTCGAGGTGAGCGCCGTGACGCGCCGGACCATCCGCTACGGATTTACCATCACGCGCGGCGAGACCCCGATCGGCACGGGCAGCCTCACCGCCGTCCGGGCGCGAACAGAGAACGGTCGGCTCCAGTCTCTCGACGTTCCTTCCGACGTCGTCGAGCGCCTCCGCGCCGCGACGGGCCCATAAGCCGCGGGCCACCCCCGGCCAGACAGACCTGACGGATTGCCGTCGGGCGGGGGCACGCCGGCGAACGGGCGCCGCCGTCGCTTCTCCGGGGACCCGGCCGTCAACGCGGGTCGTGCAGCGTCCGGGCGAATGCCTCGTACTGATCGGCGGCGATGAAATCGACCCCTGCGGCAATCGCCGCGCGCCAGCGCTCACGCACCGCGTCGAGCGATCCGAAGTTGTAGGACGGCGACCATCCGCTGGACGTGTCAGCCGGGTCGAGCCCATTCAGCGTGTAGAAGCGAATCCAGAGGCCGGCGTCGTGCGCGGCGCGAACCGCGGCCGTGAGCCGCGCGGCGTCGTCGGGCGTCCACGCGCCCGCCTTCGGCTGCCCACCGGGCTCGACGACGGACCAGGGGTTGTTGGCCCAGCGACGGTAGTTCGTCTTCGTAAGAGAGGCGGCAGGGCCAGTGCGGTGGACGGCGCCAAAGAGCCGAAGCCTGCCACCGACCGGGACGCGATCGTGAAAGTCGCGCTCCTGCTCGTCCTGCTCACCGGTGAGCACGAGGACCGGCCCCGGCGTGATGGGGGCCACATCGGACGGGGAGGCGGTGCGCGGCGCCGTGCTCAGCCACGATTCGTACTCGCCGAGCAGCGCCCACACCGCGTCGTGGTGCGCGGCCTCATCCGTCTTGAAGTCCAGGTTCAGGACGATGACCGGCCACTCCGCCCGCCGATCCTCCGCGAGCGCCCGCTCCACGATCGGCCGGATGCGCTCGAAAAAGTGGATCTTCATCGCCGGCTCGGTGCCGGTGAACGGCGTCCCGTGGGTGACGATCGACCGGCCTGTGCCCGTTTGGGGATCGACGAACCAGGCGAGATCCTGTTCGATGGCCAGGGGCGTGCCCGTGCCCAGTGCTCGCTCGATCCGATCCGGCCAGCGGCCGTCGTACGGGTAGCAGTTGTGGGCGTCGAGCAGCACGCGCGTGCCTGGGGTCAGTCCGGGAAGGGCCGTCGGCTGTCCCTGGGCCGCGGCGCCGGTGGCGGCGAGCACGGCGAGCAGCAGCACCTGTCGAATCATGCGTCGAGGCTCCGGGAAACGGTGCGTCACGCGGGGACGGAGTCGTGCACGATCGCCTTGCGCCAGTACTTCGCGCAGGTCTCGACGAACGTGAGATGCGTGAGGTGGACCTGATAGCGGTCGTGAGCGTCCTTGTCGCGGAAGATCAGGACGAGGGCAAACGTATAGGTGTTCTCGACCACATCACGATGCGTGTCGGCCGGCACGCCAACGTAGCCCGTCTGGACGGTTTCGATGCCGGGAAGCGTTCGAAGCCCCTTCAGCCACTCCTGCCTGTCGGCGTCGGTCAGATCGTCGTGGCCCCAGAAATACACAGCGTGCACGAACATGAGCGGGAATCTCCTGTGGAACTGCCATCGTAACGTACGGCCCCGGCGTGCCAGGGCGACCGCTACCAGGTGGCGCCGCTGCACCCGCGCATGAGCAGCGTGAGAAGCTCCGTTCCGGCAATCGACACCGCGATCGAGCCGAGACATCCGAGACGGTTGGAGAAGAATCCGAACATGGCGTGGAAGGCTCCTGGGGTATAGGGAATTGAATGGCCATCGATGAAGCGGGCCGGCTACACGTGCAACGCCTGAGGCCGGCCAGCCCCGCAGGACTTCCGCACGACGAGCGGCGTGTGCAGGAAGATGTCGCGCGGCGGCAGGCCGGGGCGCGTAATGCGCTCGAGCATCGCGGCCATCGCGGCCACGCCGATGTCGCGGCATGGCTGGCGCAAGGTCGTCAGCGGCACCGGCAGCAGGCTCGCATAGTGCACGTCGTCTATGCCGACGATGCGCACGGCGTCGGGGACGCCGTACCCGAGATCGAGAAGAGCGTGCATCACGAGGCCGGCGGTGCGGTCGTTGGCGCAGACGATCCCGTCGGGCGGGTTGTCGCGCATCAGAAGGGCGATGTCACCGGCCACGTCGGCGCCAAGCTCGATCGACAGCGCGGCGTCCGCGGGCGCGGTGTGGCGGTGCAGTGCCTCCCGGTAGCCGGCGCGGCGGGCGTCCACCGTGGCGGCGGCGTGCGCGAGGCTGGCGAAGGCGACGCGGCGTGCCCCGGCCCGCAGCAGGTGCTCGGTGATCTGATAGCCCGCGCGGCGGTTGTCGATGCCGACCAGGTCGTGATCCTCGCGCTGTCCGTATGGCGCCACCGGACGGTCGAGCAGGACGATCGGGATCG